>CANQYH010000091.1 GCA_947628025.1 uncultured Lachnospiraceae bacterium
CGGTCAATGCGGGGGAGTATCCGGAACTCTTCGACGAGGCCTGGATGTACGAGGGCCATATGGGGTTCGAGACGGGGACCGTGTTCGACGAGGCGGTGTTTTCCCGCACGGCCTACGAGTATCTCCACGGCATTCGTTCCTACGAGGACACGCATCCGCCGCTGGGGAAGCTCTTGATCTCGCCGGGGATCGAGCTCTTTGGCATGAATCCGTTCGGTTGGCGCATCATGAACCTGGCGGCCGGGACCGCGCTGCTGGCGCTGGTGTGGGCGTTCGCGCGGAGACTCTTTGACAGTCCCTGGGTCCGCTGTTGCGTGACGACGCTGATCGCCGCGGACTGCCTGCATTTTACCGAGGGGCGGCTGGGGCAGGTGGACTCGTTCCTCGTGCTGTTTATGACGGCGATGTATTATTTTATGTACCGGTACGGAGAGACCCTGGCGCGGCCGCACTCCGCCTGGTCCCGGCCCAGGACCGGCTGGAAGTATCTGCTGGGCAGCGGCTTCTTTATGGGGCTGGCTGTTTCCTGCAAATGGTCCGGCTTCTACGGGGCCGCCGGGCTGGCGCTGATCTGGCTGGCGCTGATGATCGGGGGCCTGCGCGGCGGACGGTTCGACTGGGGGTATTTCTGGCGCACCTGCCTGGTATGCTGCGGCTGCTTTGTGCTGGTCCCGCTGGCGATCTACCTGGCGTCCTATCTCCCTTACGTGGCCTGGGACGACAGCGTCGGTTTCTGGCGCAAGGTGTGGGAGAACCAGGTCAATATGCTGGACTACCATTCCCACGTCGGCGATTATCACCCGTCGGCGTCGCGATGGTACGAATGGTCGCTGATCCTGCGGCCGGTGCGGCTCTTTACGGTGACGGCGACGGAGCGGACCATGCAGTCCGTATCGCTGATGGGCAACCCGGTCTTCTGGTGGAGCGGGGCCGCGGCCTTTTTCGCCGCGTGCTGCCGCGTGACGGAACAACGGGACGGAAAGCTGGCGTTTCTGCTGATCGGGTTCCTGGCCCCGCTGCTTCCGTGGATCCTGGTGCCGCGCTATTCGTTTCTGTACCATTATTATCCCTGCCTGCCCTTTATGGCGCTCTTTATGGGAGAACTGGCGGAGCGGCGGGGAACGGGCGGCAAATGCCTGCTGGCGGCCTGCGCGGCGGGTTCGGCCGTGCTTTTTATCGTATTTTATCCGGTGATCTCGGGGATGCCCGTGAGCCCGGAGTACCTGCATGGGCTGGAATGGCTGCCGGGCTGGAGTTTTGTGTAGGGATGATATTTGATCCTGCTTTCTGCCGCGCATTGCGGCGGAGACGGGAGACGGCGGACGTTTGGGCGGCCGCAATTAATTGTGTTCGGGAGGCTGAAAGATGAAAAAGAACGGTTTGGAGCGAAAAAATGTCTGGCTGCCGCTTTGCCTGGCCGCCGCGCTGGCGGCGTGTCCGGGACCGGCGGCGCGGGCGGACCAGGAGGAGGTATGGTCCGGCTCCGGAAGAAGTATGGCCTGGTACTGGAGGAACACGGAGAATCACGGGCAGCTGGATCTGCCGGCCGAAGCGGATCCGGCGCGTTCTCTGCTGACGCTGGCGGGGATCCCCGGGAACGCGTACCAGGACGGCGAACTCCAACAGGCCCGCTTTGCCTCGCCAACGGGGCTGGCGGTGCAGGACGGGGCGCTGCTGATCGCGGATACGGACAATAACCTGCTGCGTTTCTGCAGCGGGGACCAGGTGACGACGCTGGCGGGGCAGATCCGGGGGCTGGACGCCTACGGGAACGCCGTGGGCGGCTATGTGGATACGGACGCCCTGAAATCCCAGTTTGACAGCCCGGCCGGGTGCATCTTCCTGAGCAGCGGGGATATTGCGGTGGCGGACCGGGACAATCATTCCATCCGCATCATCGAGGACGAGGCGGTGGTCTATACGCTGAACGGCAACGGCCGGGAGGGGTACGCCGGAGGGAAGCGGGACGCTTCCATGTTTTCCTATCCGTCGGGCCTGGCGGAGGGACCGGACGGCAGCATCTATGTGGCGGATATGGGGAACCACTGCATCCGCAGGATCAGCCCGGACGGGACGGCCGCGCTGCTGGCCGGGGTCCCGGGTGTGAGCGGCCTGGCGGACGGCGCGGCCTCGCAGGCGCTGTTTAACGAGCCGATCGACGTGGCTGTGGCGGCGGACGGCACGGTGTATGTGGCGGATAGCGGCAACCAGCGGATCCGCCGGATCTCGGACGGCGTGGTGACGACGCTGGCCGGAGGCGGTGACGGTTTCTATCTGGACACGGACTATATCGAGCCCGGTTCTGCGGACGGGACCGGCTCTGCGGCGCGTTTTTATTTCCCGGAGGGGATCTGCCTGGCGGGAGATGTGGTGGTCGTGGCCGATTCCGGCAACCATGTGATCCGCGCCGTCGCTCCCGACGGACAGGTGCGCGTGATCGCGGGCAGCGGGGAGGCGGGCTACGCCGACGGTCTGCTGCAGGAGGCGCAGCTGAATCATCCCGGCGCGGTGGCCTGGGAAAATAACTGGCTCTATATCCTGGATACGGGCAACAGCGCCCTGCGGCGGATGTATTTTTCCCCGGAGGAATGGCTGCGGTCGCTGACGGTTCCGGCCGAGTGAGGAGGAAGCGCCGGCGATGAAGATAAAACGGGAAACGAATGCGGAAAACACGAAAAAGAAACAGCGGAAAGCGGGAGGAAGCTTCTGGATGATGCTGATCCTCTGCGCTGCGCTGCTGGTCTTGCAGTACCTGGGGACCGGCGGGACGCTGGAATACCAGCTCCAGGACGGTCACTACCAGAAAGGCGGCCTGCCGGATCCGTTGATCTGCGTGATCGGGATCGACGAGGAGACCATGCAGGAGTACGGGACGTGGCAGAGCTGGAGCCGCAGCGGGACCGCGAAGCTGCTGGAGGTATTAAACGCCGACCCGGACTGGGCCCCGGCGGTGATCGGCCTGGATATCGGATTTTTCGGCGAGAGCGGCACGGAGACGGACCGGGAGCTGGCGGAGGCGGCCGCTCTCTATGACAATGTGGTTACGACCTCCTACGCGTCGTTCGGCTCCGAGGTGATCGAGACAGAGTCGGGATTTTACACCCAGGACGCGGTCATTACCTACGAGGTTCCCTACGACGCGCTGAGAGAGCAGGTGAGCTACGGGTTCAGCAATGTGCCGGTGGACAGCGACGGCATTGTCCGGCACTGTCTCTACCAGATCCGCGCGGACGGCGGTACGGAGTACAGTTTCGCCGTGGAACTGTACCGGAAATATATGGGAGAGCTGCCGGAGGCCGCGCTTGGGCAGAGCGGCTACGAATACATTCCCTACGCGGGACAGCCCTATGATTATTACGGGTCGGAGACGGCGGGGCTTTCGTTCGCCCAGGTGGTGAGCGGCGAGATCCCGGCGGAGTTTTTCGCGGGGGCCATCGTATTGGTGGGCCCGTATACGACGGGGCTGATGGATTCCTATTATACCTCCGTCAGCCGCGACGTGCCGATGTACGGCGTGGAGGTCCACGCCAATATCCTGCAGGCGCTGCTGGAGGGGAATCGGAAAACGGAGCTTCCGCAGGCGGCGCGGCTGCTGGTCACGCTGGCGCTGATGGCGGCGACGCTTCTGTGCCTGCGGACGCGTCGGGTGGGCGTCTCGGCGGCGCTGACCGCGGCCTGTCTGGGGGTTTACTGGTTCGGGACCGGCGCGCTTTATGAGCGGGGCTGGGTGCTGCCGTTGCTCTATCCCATGGCTTCGGCGGCCGTGCTCTATATCTGCTACGTGGCGTTCCAGTATCTGCGGGAGCGGAGAGAGAAGAAGCGGCTGGAGGGGATCTTCGGCAAATACGTATCGAAAGAGGTGGCCCAGAACATCGTAAAGGGCGGCGAGGAAGCCCTGAAACTGGGCGGCCAGAAGAAAGATATCGCGGTGCTGTTCGTGGACATTCGCGGCTTCACCCCGCTGTCGGAATCGCTGCCTCCGGAAAAGGTCGTGGAGATCCTGAACCGTTACCTGGAACTGACGACGACGGCGGTGTTTAACAATCACGGCACCGTGGACAAATTCATCGGCGACGCCACGATGGCGGTTTACAACGCCCCGCTGGATCTGGACGACTACGTCTTCTGCGCCGTCAAGACCGGCCTGGACATGGCTGCGGCGGCCAAAGCGCTGGAAGAGGAGCTGAAGCTGGTGACGGACAAAAAGGTGGGCTTCGGCGTCGGCATCAACTGCGGCAGTGCGGTCATTGGAAATATCGGCACTTCGGCCCGCATGGACTACACGGCCATCGGAAATACGGTCAATGTGGCGGCCCGTCTGGAGGGCCAGGCCAAGGCCGGGGAGGTCGTGATCAGCCAGGCGGTCTACGACCGTCTGCAGGGACGCATCCGCGTGACCAGCCTCGGCAAGCGCGCCCTCAAGGGGATCGCGGAAGCGTCGGAGGTCTACCGGGTCGACGGGATCGTCGAGGACGCGGGAACCTGAGCGGGCCGGGAAAGGCCGTCAGGGTTACAGTATCATATGGAAAAGGCCGGGTGCAGGCCGGTTCCTCCGGGATCATTTAAAAGCTGCCTGAAAAGGCGGCCGGTTCCCGGGACCGGGTCCCTGCACCCGGATTTTTTAGGGCTGTACGGACGGCGTTTTTCTGATATAATAGATACCAGCCGGGCGCGTATGCGGCGGCTCGGCGGGATCTTGCAGACAGAAAAAACGGGAGGAGACCGGTATGAAACATAAATTTGAACCGAACCATCTGGATTATGAACTGAGTCCGTATACGGGGCTGACGCGGGAGAGCTGGATCGAGGCGGCGGAGTATCTGCTGACCGGTATTTTCCGGAATATCCGGGATTTTAAGGATCCGGTCGTGATGCCGCGCAGGGAGACGAAAGTCACATATCCCCACCGGCCGGACGCGGTGTGGGAGTTTCAGGCGGAGTATTTCGAGGGGCTGGCGCGTTCTCTGTTTATCGCCGCGCCGCTCGTACATATCGAGCCGGAGCTGACGATCAGCGGCATCTGCATCCGGGACTATTATAAGAGCCATATTCTGCGGTCGTGTACGCCGGGCGACAGCGTCTATGTGGGAAGCTACGCCGAGTGCAAGAGGCTTTCGAAAGATCCCAATCCGTTCCGGACATTCCAGCAGACGGTGGAGACCTGCGCGCTGGTCATCGGATTGTGGATGAGCCGGGAGGAGATCTGGGACACTTATACGAAAGCCGAAAAGGACGTGATCGCGGATTTCCTGCTGGAGTACGCCCACGGGAACACGGTGCCGCAGAACTGGCGGCTGTTCAATATGCTCGACATGGCGTTTCTGCATATGGAGGGTTATGAGATCGACGCGGATATCATGCGGGAGCACGCGCAGGCGATCCTCGCGTACTATGCGGGGGACGGCTGGTACCGCGACGGCCATTCGTTCGATTATTATTCCTGCTGGGCGTTCAACGTCTATGCGCCGCTCTGGAACCAGTGGTACGGTTACGAACACGAGCCGTATCTGGCAAAGCGGTTCGAGGAAAATTCCAACGCGCTGATGAGGACCTACGCCGGATTTTTTGACGAGGACGGATTCACGAATATGTGGGGCCGGAGCAATATTTACAGAAACGCCGCCACCAGCGCGTTTGACGGCAATCTGCTGCTGAGACATCCGGCGGCGGACCCGGGACTGGCGCGGCGCATCTCGTCGGGCTCCCTGATGCAGTTTCTGGGACGCGAGGATGTTTTGTACGAGGGCGTGCCGACGCTGGGATTTTACGGGCAGTTCACGCCGCTCGTGCAGGGGTATTCCTGCGCGGAGTCGCCGTTTTGGCTCGGCAAGGCGTTTCTGTGCCTGCATCTGCCCGCCGATCATCCGTTCTGGACCGCGAAAGAAAATAACGGCGATTGGGAAAAATTGAAACAAAACGAAGTGAAGGTGACGACCCTCGACGGCCCGGCCCTCTGCTTCAGCAATCATAAGGCGAACGGCGAGACGGTCCTGCGCAGCGGAAAGGTCGTCAAGGAGAGAAACGACATCCACGGCATGTGGAATTATTCCAAGCTGTGCTATAACACGAAATACCCGTGGGAATCGGCCCCGTCGGAAGCGCTGGAGGCGCAGCAGTATGTGCTCCACGACGTAACGTCGGATACCTACGACCGGGCGAACGTGACGTTCTGGTACGGGGAAAAGGACGGCGTGCTTTACCGGCGGCAGTTTTTCGGGTACAATCTGGAGACGGAATGCAGCTGGATCCAGGCGGTGAACCTGGCCGATTATCCGGTTCCCTATGGGATCGTGCGCGCGGACCGGCTACGGCTGTTCAAAAAGCCGGTGGAACTGACGCTGGGCGCTTACGGGTTCCCGGATCACGGGACGGAGATCCTTGCCAGGGAGCGGGAGTACGAGGGCGGAATCGCTCACGCCGTGATCCTGAAAGGAACGGATTTTACGGGGCGGAAAAAGCAGCTCGCCATGACGGTCTACGACGGCTGGGACTGCCTGAAAACGATGGCCAGCACGGGGACGAATGCGGATTCGGAGAGATCGGTGATCGTCTATGCGGAGACGGCCAGGCGCAGCCACAATCACTATGAGCAGGCGATCCTTGTTTCCCAGGTGATCACGAAAGAGGACCGGACCGATTTCACGGATGACGAACTGTTCCCGATCGAAAAGATCGCCTATACCGACCCGCAGTCGAGGGGCGGCTACGGTCCGGTAACGATCACGCACAGGGACGGGACGGTCCGGACGATCGATTTTGACGGGATCGAGGGGCGGCTCATGCTTTAGGCTGCTGACTTTGTAGTACTTTTGTAGCATCCGCCTGTTATCATCTTATATAAAACAATGGAGACGCCGCGCGACGTTTCCGGCTTTTGGCCTTTGGCGGAGGCCCGTTTGGGAGCTGCGGCAGGGAGCGCGCGGAACATGGAGAAGAAGAGGGAGGATGACCTATGCCGGCATATCGTGACAGGGAAGACGCAAGGAGACAGATCCATGAGATCGCCGGGAGCCTGAGAAGCGGGGCCCATGGACAGGAAGCGGACGGATTCAGACGGATGTATCTTTTGGGAAATACAGACACGAGCGTGGAGGAGTTCCTGCAGGCGCCGGGGACCGAAGCGCGGCAGGCCGGGGAGGAGCCGGGACCTTTCGAGAAGCTGGACGGCGAGGCTGCGGACGCCCTGGAAGCCCATGATCTGGGGGACGCGGACCGGCTGGAGGAGGATACCGTCTATTGGGACCGGGTCGTGGGCACGGCGGCGGAGAAGCTCGGCGCTCTGAAAGGACAGAGGCTGCGGGCGGAGGCGCAGAAGCAGATGCAGCTGCGCGCGGAGATGCTGAAAAGCGCGGCGGCCTCCTGTATGTTCATGCGGGACGCGGTCTGCGGCGAGTACAATCCGTACCGTTATATGTTCGGCGGCTTCGCCGGGGTGCGGATGGAGGTAATGACGGATACGCTGGGAGAACTGGCGGAGACCGTTGCGGAAGTGGTCCTGAACGCGGCGGACAGCGGCCTGGACCTGGTGCTGGGCGATGGGCAGCCGGAGGATGAGCCGGAAGCGCCGGAGAATGTGCAGCCGCAGGCGCCCTATGTCCCGGTCCGCGAGGACGATTTTGTACACCGCAACACGGAGCCGGAGCCGGTCGCCGAGGAGGAGATCCTGCGGGCCAACGAAGATCTTCTGTCTGAGGACGGGGATGAGACCCGCCGCTGGATCGGTTACGACGGACTGGTGAAAGAGGAGCAGGAGGCGATGGACGCGGCCCATCCGGAACGGGCGGAGAGAGCGGAGCGGGCCAGACAGCGCGCGCGTTCGCTGGAGGCAGCCGCGCAGAAAGCGGCGCAGGCCGGCGCGGCGCCGGATCCGGACGCGAGGCAGGCCGCCGGAGCAGATCCCGCGCCGCCTGTCCGGGCGCTGCCCTCCGACGATACGCCGCCGGTGCTGGTGCGTCCGGAGGATAAGAAACTGTCCGGGCCGAGGGTGATGAAGCCCAGAGGCTAAACAATGATTTATCTTGAAGAACGGGGAGAAAAGGATCGTTATGTTAAATAGAGTAGACATTGACGGATTGATGAACGGAACCGCGGGCGCGCAGGCCGGCGCGGTGGGAGAAGAGGTCATGGGATTTGTCAATGCCGTGAGGGAACAGACCCGGCGGGGGGAAGTCATCGGAGGACTGAATTATTATTATCAGTCCACGGCGGCTTTTCGGGAGTTGTATTCTGCATGGCAGGACATGATGCGCGGGGAAGACCAGGAGGTCCCGGATTGGGAGACGTATTCCGCAGGGATGCGCGGAGACCCGGAGCTGGCCGGGCACATAGCGGATGCGAATCCGCGGATGCGGGCGCTGGATCCGATGTATATTTCTTCGGACGAAGTGGAGGAGGATACCAGGAGCCGCGTGGAGGAGGTATACGGCATCGAAAGCCTGCTGCAAAGAGAAGAGGCGGTGCCGGAAGATTACCGGGAAGATTACCGTCTGATGGCGGACATACTTCGCCGGCTGTACCGCGGCGTGGATGAAATACAGCGTATGAAGACCTGGATCGGCAGCATTGAGCAGGATCCCCGGGTCGTGGAACTGCTGAACCGGGACAGCACGAACGGGATGAGCGAGAGCGAGGCGAGGTTCCGCCGGATCTATCGGAGACATGTGGAGGGATACAATGAGGCGGACAATACGTTCGGGATCGCCGTACTGAAGGAGGACGCTCTCAATTCTTCGGGGATCACGCCCCGGAGAATGGCCATGAGCGCGTTCCGCAATCTGCTGCTGTACGCCTGGGGAGAGACGGAGGAGCCGCTGCGGTATGACGAGCAGACCCATACCAAGGGCATCCTGTATGGTTTTGGACCGGTACTGGTAGACGGAGGGGATTCATCCGGAGCGTTTTACGCTTATCAGCTGGCGCTGTGCGCGGGAGTCGATCCCAACGAACTGGAGGCTCTGGCAGAGCGGCTGAGGACAGCGAATATCGGGAAAAGACTGGAAGACTGCAGGTACGACGAGGCGTCGGCGCAGATCTGCGCGCGCCGGGAAGAGGATGCACAGGCCATCGCGTCGGCGGTGGAGACGATCCGCGGGACGTCCCGGACGGCGGCGGCCGCGGGGAGTTCTTCTTCCGCCGCCGATCCGGGAGAGATCCGGGAATGTATCCGTTCCATGCCCGAGGAGGCCCGGATGACGCTTCTGGCAAATTTTGACCGGATCTGCGGGACCTATCTGGGGCGGGGACAGAACCGCGGCCTGGATCCCATGGATCAGTTCTACATAAACGGGAAAAGCCTGTCGGAGATCGCGCGGGAGCATTACCGCGATCTGCCCAGCTCCGCGGAAGCGCTGGCGAAAATCGAAATGATGCTGCGGATGGCGGCGGGAGAGCCGGTGGATATGGCGGTAAGGCTGCCGGACGGGAGACCGAAAGCGATCCCTGTCCGCGTAAGTTCGCAGAGGCCGTCTCTTTCGCGTGTTATAACCGCGGGAACAGCGCGGGGACCGCGGACGTATACGGGCGGCCTGATGGCGCAGGATCGGAATCAGCCTGCGCCGGAAAGGCGGGATCCGTCTGCCGGCCGGCGGCTGGCCCCGGAGCATCTGCGCGGGGAACGCCTCCCGGAACAGGCGGAGCTGCCGCTTTCGCTTGTCGGAGCGGACGGGGAGACGGATGAACGGAAAGCGGAAGACCTGATCGCTCTGAGCGTCCTGGGAAACGACAAACTGAAAGCAGACCTTTTGGACGCCGGTTCCTCTTATTTCGACGAATTTACGTCCGGTCTGGATCTGAGCCGTCTCACGACGGGAAGCCTGGACGGCAGCAGGCCGGTCTATGAGGAAATGGGCCTCCGGCATCCGGTGGAGGCGTTCTGCGTGGACGGCCGTCCCATCGCGGAGATCGTGGCGGAAAAATACGGGGACCGGCTGCAGAGTTTGTCGGGGGATGTGCGTGTGCATCCGGATTTTGAAAAATACGCCAAAGCGGAGCTGGCGGCGGCGATGGTCAGCGGGCGGCATTTTGTGCAGGCGGCGCAGCCGAGAGAGGACGATCTGGGAAATTTTGATCTGGAGATCTGCGACATCCGGCTGGACCTGCACCCGCTCGACGGCCGGGAGGGGTGGTTTAGGAGCAAGCGCTCCCGCCTGGCGGACGACCTGCGCAAAAACGACAGCGGGGCGGAGGAAAGGAACCAGCGGATCCGCAATTATTACGGCGGCCGGCTGAGCGCGGCGCTGAGCAGGAGCATCGAGGGGAAAAAAGCGCAGGAATGGACCGGGGTCTATGACGCCGCGAGAAAGCAGTTCGATCTGACCGCGGATGCCGGCAGCCAGTATTTTACGGAGCAGGAGACGGCGGAAATGCAGAGTCTGGCGGCCGCATTGGGAGCCCTCTCGCCGGAACTGGCCGGGGACGGTTTCGGAGGCGTCCTCAGGCTGGCGGAGGCTACGCTCCTAAAGGATCATCCGCAGGCCAGGCTGGCGGACATCACGGATCCGAATCAGTTTGCCGCTGAAAAAAGGGCTGCCGGGGCGAAAGTATGGGCCGCGGTCCGCAAGGCGTGCCAGAACCAGGATTACAGGGA
>CANQYH010000092.1 GCA_947628025.1 uncultured Lachnospiraceae bacterium
GCGGAGAGCGCTTCGGGGGCGAGGCCGTCGGAGCGGACGGATGCGCGGGGATCATCCCAATCGGCGCGGAGACGTTTCTGATCCGTGTCCTTTACCGGGAACACGCCAGCTGGCAGGGGGAAGTCCGGTGGCGGGAACAAAATGTCTGCTTCCGCAGCGTCCTGGAGCTGATGTCCCTGGTGCGCGGCGCCGTCGAGAGCAGCGGCACCCGGGGCCGCCCGTCGTGGGGGGAGCGGTCAGAAAGAGCGGAGATAAGATTTCTTTCCAAATTATCATAACAGGAGGAACGACTCATGAAAATAATGAAAACGGATACAAAACAGTGCAGATTTATGGCGTTGCTGCTGAGTTTCTGCATGGTGGCGTCGATGTTTAGCGGCATCGGCGTCGGTCCGAATCTTGCCTACGCCGCGGAAACTGAAGCGGCGAAGGGGACAGCGGGCGTCAGGCGCGAGGCAGATCCCAGCACGATGGATACGTTTCAGGACGTATTGAATCTGAACGACAGCTCCCGCAACGCCGGGCGTTTGTGGACGGATAAGACGGTGTTTGCTTTTGGGGATGCGGATAAGACGACGAATTCCGGATGGAATGACGAGACGAATACGCTGACGCTGGATTTGACAACTGATGGCGTAGCAGGTGAAGAGGTGAAGCTGGACTCCGACTTTCTCCATGTGTTCAGCGCCCTAGGCAGCAGCCTGGTGATCAATGAACCGGTTCCGCTGGACGTGATGTTTGTGGTCGACGTTTCCGGGTCAATGGGGGCTTTGTCTAAGGGAAGCTATGGGGATCAGAGCAATTTTGACGAACTTCCTATTAGTAAGGCTGTGTCAGCTATTAACAACGCGATTGATCAGCTTTTGGGGGCAGATCCGGACTCTCGCTTTGGTATCGTGATCTACGGTTCTACTGCGGCTGTGCTGCTTCCGTTAGGAAAGTATAAAAAGTATGGAAGTGTGAATTTTCTGCAAGCTGAATATTTAGGGTCGTATGGTACAAATACACAAGGACTTCATTTCAAACTCACAGCTACGGCTATGGACATGGCCGTAGGCGGTGAGGGGCGGCATGTTGTTTATTATGCAGATAACGCAGGGCCGACAAATAATGATGCACATAAAAATGAAGAAGAGACGCCAGGTACGGGCAATAGAACGATTAATGGGACCGGGGGACATACCTATGGTGACGGAACAATAGAAGATAAATTTGAGAATGAGAGTAAAGTGCCCACGAAAGGTCCGTACCATGTAGGTCATATTACAAACCCACAGGCGGGGTTGGCTGCAGCCATGGAGCAGCTTGCGAAGACGGAAATAACTACATGGACTACAGCATCCGGTGAAAAGAAATCTAGGATTCCGGCACTGATTCATTTGACAGACGGTCAAGCAAGCGATATCGCCTGGATTCAGGCTGAGGCGGATCCGGGTGCCGCCGATGCGTGGAAGAATCAGGTCAGCAACTGGTATGATGTCAATTGGGGATATGATTTAGCCTACAATAGCACGTTGATAGGGATGAGCCCTACGGCTGGGAATTACTATAATGCCTCTCAGTTGACAGGTTATGGATCTGCGGCACCGGTCATTTTCCAGACGCTGATGACGGCGGCTTACTATAAATCTTGGGTGGAGAATCATTATAATAAAAATATAGGCGTCGTTTCCGGGGCTGATGACTCAGTGACATTAAACTGCTACTCCATCTATGCCAGCGATACGCAAAAGTATGAAGACATAGCTGACATACAAATAAAAGATACAGTGAATGCGATTCTGTCACCGAAAGAGTATTTTAAGGATTATGGGCAAATAGATGATAATGTGTCGTTTATTATAAAGAAAGATGATCCTGTGGATAAGGACGACAATCTGACGACAGCACCAAGATATGATGAGAAATATCCGGGAGCTAATGATTATAAGACGGGTGCTGAGGAAAATGATTATATTGATGCGGCATATAATTTGTATGAAACGTGGATTAAGGGAGATGAGGTAAATGCTTTATTTTCGAAGTGTACGACAAGTGCCAATAAACCTATAAATGATATAAACATACAGCTAAAGGCATTTCAGAGTCAGTTAAATACCTTGGGAAGTTCGGATTGGCCAGAGGAAAGAACAAGCATTGATGCAGATGATATCCAGAAGAACATTTACTATGTTCCTAATGGGAATTTTTATACGGCCGCGTTTACAGAGAGTGAAAGCGAAAAAGACCTATCAGATGTATTCAATGAAATTATTAGTAAACTGACCAGCAATATCTTCGCGCCTGTAAACGGTACGAACGCATTTGGCGCGAGCGACGCGATTACTTATATGGACCCCATGGGCAAGTATATGGAGGTCAAGGATGTAGACAGTTTGGTGCTGTTCGGAGTAAAGTATGGTGTCGTGAAAACGGCGGTTTACGATTACAGCTTTACGTCCACACATCGCGGAAAAAACCATGACGAGTTGTCGGGACCCTTTGAAAAGGGCTGGTATCTGGTAGACGAGAATGGAATGTGGAGAGGCAATTACGACGCCACCGGAACTCATGAATGGGGAATACAGAAGGACGGCAGCCAGTGGATCTACTACCTGGACAATGCTACCGCGCGGCAGTTTGTGTCCACGATCAGCGAAGAGGAAAATTTTAGTGAACTGAAACCGGACGAAAAGGCGAAGCTCCAGAATACAACGTACACGTTCTACCGTTTGGATGTAGAAGAGATGGAGCGCAGGAAACCAAAATGGAATCCGGCGTATGGAGAAAGTGCGACTGATCCGACGGAGATAGATTATAACAATAAGAAAGCGGGTGTATATGAACTCAGCGATATCCGTATCTGGGTAGAGGACAGCGGAAACTACAATGATACGGTGGTGGAAGATAACCCCGCGATTTTGACGGATGTCGGTTATGACGAGGCGCTGTACATCAATATTCCGGTGAATGCGTTGCCGCTTCGCACGGTTACGATCGATTATGATAAGGACGGCGTTAAGTATACGACCAATATCCCAACCAATATCGACCCTTCGCAAAGTTATGATGCGCAGGATCTGCCGTTGCGTGTTTTCTACAAGGTTGGCATAGAAGAGGACGTATTAAAAGAAAACCGCACGATCGACATTTCGGAGATCTCAGCCACCTATCTGAACCGGTATAAGGTAACGGCCGAGACGAAAGAAGAGCGGAATGCAAAAGAGGGAGAGGTTGAGTTCTTCTCTAACTGGTATAACACCGAGAACCGGTATGAGGGTTATGAGGAAAATGGCGTTGGATATACGTTCGGCGATCCCGTCGTCAGTTTTTCACCGTCTTCGGATAACCGTTATTATCTGTTCCAGAAACCGATGCCGATCTATTCAGTGCTGGATGGGGAGGCAGAAAGCGGTGATTTGCCGCTTGGAATGGAAAATAGTCCTGAGTATGGGGAGTTTTTAGGTACTCATAAAGCGGTCGAAACGGAAGATGTGGATCCTAACAAAAATTACTGGATCCTGATTGACTACTATCAGACCAAAGAAGACGGTGGAAGTGGCGGCTCTGACAACAAAAGAGCAGATTTGGTTTATACAGCGTTACTTCGTAAAGGGACCGAGCTGGGGATTACATCAGACGGCGATACATCGTCGCTATGCTGGTATGAGCCTAAGAGCGGTACAACCGTGGATTACGATCCTAAAGGAAAACCGAGTGGGGATTATGTGATAGCGGTCAAACGAAAGGGTCTGAGAGTCGGCAGCATGGTCCGGAGCGTCCAATTCAAGGGCACAGATTGGGTCGACAATTACCGGAATAACAACACCACCCGCACCTCCAATACCTATTACCTGCCCACGGTGACCTACGACAGCGCAAACAGTCCGATCGTTACCACCTACCTGGGCAACAACGGCCGCCTGCTGTTTGTCGATAAGATGCTGCTGGTGACGAAGCAGGTAGACGTCGTGGGAGCGCAGGATGTAGACAGGGACCAGGGACATGAGTTCAGCTACCAGATCTTCCTGGATACGTCGTTTACCGGCACGGACGAAACTCTGGAGGCCATCGTCGTTCGCAACGTCAACGGGACATGGCGCAGGCTGCTCGATTACATTGACATCCAGCTCAGCAGCGAGTATTTCCTGCAGGACGAGAACCACAGGCTGGTTTTGGTCGATGAAGACGGAAAACGCCTGGAAAAAGACGGCGAGGGGTACAAGTATGCGAATAGCGGAGATCCATATACCGGCGGCGTGTACTATGTCTACATCGGCGCGAATGAGACCTACGAGCAGGGCGATCATACGTTCCGCGTCTATGACGCGGAAAACGGCCAGGAGATCGAGGCGAGTGACGTCATCGTAGAGCAGGATGGAAACGGGACTAGGACTTACTTCGCGGCGAATGTCTGGCTGGTGAACATAGAGAATAAAGCTGATTTTGTGGAAGAAACTCGGGGTAACTCGGGAGTGATTTCGAGTAGCAGCTACGGGGTGGAATTCCCAAAATTCCCGATCATCACAGTGTCATCTCCGACGGACGACAGCACACAGCCCGTTGTCGAATGTGATTATGCGCGGGAAATCCGGTATCTGACCAGGACGGTAACATTCGGTGTAGCTGAAAGCGCTCTTTACGACCAGACCATACCGGCGGAACTGAAAGAAAAGAGTGATGCTATAAAAAAGGAAACGGATGCCGATAAAGCTCTGGAGTATATCGCTGCACATACCGCAGAGTTCACGCTGAAAGACGGCGAGGGCCTGCTGTTCAACGGCCTGCCGGATAAGGCGGCGTACCGCGTGACCGAGAAACTGACGGATGAGGAGATCGACCGCGGCTACAGTCTCGGGACCGTGCAGCACAGCGAGAAGTCGCTCAGCACCACGTATGCGCCTGCCCGGACGGAAAGCGAGAGCTCCAAGGACAGCGATGGCGAGAAGACCGGCGCGAAAGTGGTGGAACAGGATCCGAAGCAGAAAACTTTTACGGCCGCGGCCTACTTCCAGAACGATAAGCATACCTACTCCGTATCCGGGGACCCAGAGGTGTACGAGGAGGCCGTCCATTATGTAAATGAATGGAGCGCCGCCAAGGAAGAGACGGGGATCAACGGCAAGCCGATCCCCGGCACGGAGAGCGAGACGAAGCCCAATGTCAAGGTTGGGGATGAGATCTCCTATACGATTCGTTGGGAGAACATGACGAACGGATCGGTGGATGTGACCATCACGGACCGCCTGGACGACGGAGTGGATTTCGTGAGCGCTTCCTCGGGAGAGGATACATTGCTTGCCGATCAGTATACGGATGGTGAAATGTTGCTGTCCGGGGAGGACGGTGTGACGATCCATTACAGCAAAACGACGCACACAGTCACATGGACCCTGCCGCAGCGCCCGGCCGGGACGTTCGGAGACGTCAGCCTGACAGTCCGTGTCAATGAGAACGCGATCCAATACTGGGATTACGATTGGAGCGACAGCGACAGCCATCCGGAGAACGATTTCCTGGTGCGCAACCGCGCGCATGTCAAGGTCGGCGATAATGAGTATGACACGAATATTGTCCAGAACCCGATGGGCAAGCCGGAGAAGACGGAGACGAAAGTAGAGCGCGGGACATTCGGCCAGAGCAACGGACTGGAGGATGTGGACGACGTGGAGCTTGCCCCGAAAGAGGGAGAGGATGATACATATGTAGGCCCGCTCGTCTTCGTGGGAGATCAGATCACCTATGAGATCACCTGGAAGAACTATACCAACGAGGCGGCGGAGATCGTGGTCCGGGATCCGCTGGACAAATATGTGGAGTTCGTGAGCGCAGGCGATGGGAAAGTCACGTTGAATGCCGGTCAAAAGGGCGGCAGCGTGCAAACAAGTGAAACCGTAGAGACGCAGGCGGGGGGCGGGCAGCCCCGTATCCGATATAACTCTGAATCGAAAGAGGTCGTCTGGACGCTGGGCGAACAGCCGGCCGGCTCTGCCGGGACGGTTACGCTGGTGGTCAAGGTCCTGGCGGGAGCGACGCAGGCAGGATTCGTAGACAATACTGCCTATGTAAAGGTCGGAAACGGGTCGGAGCAGCAGACGGAGACAATCGAGAACCCGACGCCGGAACAGAGCAAAACGGAGACCGAGATCAATGACAGCGACCAGATCGAGGAAGGATCGCTGGCGGATCATCTGGTAACGGATCCCAATGGCGACGTCAAGGGTCCGCGGGTGAAAATCGGCGATACGATCACGTACCGGATCGAGTGGAGCAATTACGAGACGGTGACTGAGAAAGCCAGAGTGCTCGTATACGACACGCTGGATCCCGGCGTGGAGTTTGTCAGCGCCTCGTTCGAGGATCTGACGCTGAGCGAGGAGGACGAACCGGACGGCAGCGGGAACCGGAGCGTACTGGGCGGCAACGGCACGCGTATAGAGTGCAGTCCGTTTTCGGTAGAGGTTGGCGGAGAGCAGAAAGCGACGAAGCAGGTGGTCTGGGATCTGGGAGAGCAGCCGAGAAACGCGCAGGGATATGTGGAACTGGTGGTGCGCGTCACGCGCGATGCCCTGAACGACCACACGGCCAGCGGCGAGGAGGGCAGCGGCGACGTGGATAACCGCGCCAGTGTCAAGGTCGGCAATCACGCAGAGATCTACACCAACAAAGTGACGAACCCGCTGACGCCCGCGAAAGAGGAGACGGATCCCGGCGACGGCAAGATGGTGGGGATCGGCGACGAGATCATGTACCGGATCTACTGGCAGAATTATAAGGGCGATGGCGATCAGGACGATCAGGACGAAGCGGCATACGTGCGGGTGTACGATTGCCTGGATGACGGCGTGGATTTTGTGAGCGCCAGCTTTGATGGGGTCGTGCTTGAAAGCGAAGATGTTCCTAAAGATGATATTGCGACATTAGAAACGGTAAAAATGGGTAACGGTTCAGAACCGGTGATCAGCTATGACAAGTCTAAGCATAAGGTCACCTGGAATCTGGGCGAGCAGGGCTCTCTGGTATCCGGCTATGTGGATCTGACCGTCAGGACCAATGATAAGGCTGTGGAGTATTGGAACTATGATAATGAGGGTACAGGCCGGCCTGATCCGAACCAACCGGACGATCACCAGGTCGTCAACAAAGCCAGCGTGCAGGTAGACAACGAACCTGAGATCTATACCAAGGTCGTTGAGAACCCGGTGCCGGACAAGAAACGGGTCGATATTGGTACGGACGGTACAGTGAAAGAGCATCCGGAGAGTAAAGATAAAGATAAATATAAGGACACCGTCCTGGTCGGCGACGAGGTTTCGTTCCAAATCTCCTGGAAGAACGGACATGACGAGGAAGCGGAGGTCATAATTACCGACCAGCTGGATCCCGGCGTGGACTTCGTGAGCGCATCGAATTACGGCCATTATGACCGTGAGACGCACACGGTGACCTGGGGCTTGGGCATCAGAAAACCGGGCGAGGAAGGCACGGTGACGCTGACCGTCCGGGTTAATAAGGAGGCGAAATCCTACTGGGCGGAATATGAGGGTTATAAGAATGATCATCTTCCATATGATGATGATACGGACTACCAGATCCTGAACCAGGCCGGAGTCAAGGTCGGTGATGATCCCGAGGTAAAGACCAACATCGTCGAGATCCCGACTCCCGAGGTGGAAAAGACGGAAGAAACGCCCGGAGACGGCGAGCAGGTGATGCCGGGAGACAAGATCGAGTATACGATTTCGTGGAGAAACGGTGAAACGGATAAAGATGGAAAAGGTATTCCGGCGGATGTGACGATCATCGACCCGCTGGATCCCGGCGTGGAGTTTGTCGAAGCCAGCTTTAAGAATCATGTTATCCTGGCGACCGGTTCCAATGTGGCGACCGGTTCCAACATAGCGAAGAAAGATATAATCGCTACCTGGTCCAATGCAGAAGGGGATGAAGGCGAGATTCGATATGACCGCGCACACCATACCGTCATTTGGACATTGCTTCATCGAGCGGCAAACGCGATCGGAGAAGTGTTCCTGAAAGTAAGGGTAAAGAGCGAGAACGTGGCAGAGAAATACTGGCACCCGGATATGGCCGGAGGCTGGAGCGGTACGTCGGACGATTCGAAGCCGGACGATGCGCCTGCAAAGGACGAACTCGTCCGCAACCAGGCCGGCGTTCAGGTGGGCAATCATGCCATGATCAAGACCGAGATCGTCGAGAACCCGCTTAATCCGCAGAAGACGGAGACCCAAATCGACGGCAAACCGACCTACCAGATCGCGGAGGACGAAAACCGGCGTGTGAAGACCTACCCGGATGTGAGCAACGGTCAGACGATCACTTACGAGATCACCTGGCAGAACGATACGGGCAGGACAGCGGATGTCACGATCAGCGATACGCTGGATGATGGACACGGCGGCGTGGAGTTCGTCAGCGCTGCGAATGGAGTAGGGGCAGGTGCGGTCACGCTGTCGGCTGGAAAGTCCCAAACGGACGATACAGCGGATATGGAAAACGGCGTCGTCCCGGCTATTACTTATAAAAACGGGACGGTAACGTGGAATTTCGCCAAGACAGATCCGGGTGATTACGGCAAGGTACTTCTGACCGTGAGAGTGACCGAAAAGGCCTATGTGAGAGACGAGGTTACGAATACCGCGACCGTAAAAGTAGGCGGTGGCGCCGGTCAGACAACGAACACGGTTGAAAACAAAGTAAAAGACGGCGACCTGAAGATCACGAAGCGGATTGTCGGAGACGAGGCGGATCTGAGTGAGAGGTTCAAGTTCAAAGTAGAGCTGCGAAACGTGTATGGTTCATCGATCACCGGTACATTCGGTTATATTGGTCCGGATATCGGTCCGGGCGAAGAATACGGTAGGATCACGATTAATAGCGATGGTACTACAGATCCGGAGATCATACTGGGCCACAATGAGAGTGTGACGATCTTTGGCCTGCCGGATAAAACCGCTTACACAGTCACCGAAACCGGCACCGAAACCGAAAACGGCAGCAATGGTTATCATGTAAGCTGGAGCGGCAGCACCGGCGCGGACGGAAGCGGACACATTGTCGCAGGGAAGACGTCGGAAGCGATCTGTACGAACCGGAAGGACACGCCGGATCGGAAGAAAGAAGAAGTAACTCCGGGCGAGGAACAGAAAGTACAGGTCGGCCAGCAGATTACGTACCGGATCCTTTGGGAGAATACTAATTCCAAGAATGCGCAGGTGATCGTCCGAGATCCGCTGGATGAGCGTGTGAATTTTGTCAGCGCCGGCTTTGGGGACGTAGAGCTGACAGCAAAGGATTTGGCCGGCGATTATGGCACGGTGAGCAGCGAAGATGAAAGCGTCACGATCGAGTACCATCTGAACCAGGGGCAGAAACGCGAAGTCGTCTGGACGCTGGAAAATCGTGAGGCCGGATCGGATGGCTGGGTATATCTGACCGTCAAAGTCAATGAGAAAGCCGTGACGGGAGATGAACTGGAAAACCAGGGCAGCGTGAAGTTAGAGGATCATAAAGAAGTAGAAACGAACGTTGTCAAGAACCCGGTCGAAAATCCGGAAAAGAAAGAGACGAAAGTCAATGGCGAAGAGGTAACTCCGGAGAAAGTGACCGACACGGAGGAACCGTATTATCAGGGCCCGAAAGTTGAGATCGGCGATCGGATCACCTATGAGATCACCTGGAGGAACTACCAGGATGGTCCGGCCGACGTGGTGATCACCGATCCGCTGGATGAAGGAAACGGCGGAGTCGATTTCTACAGCGCCGCGTTCGGAGACCTGACGCTGTTGGCGAGTACGGCGGAAGCCGGCGGGAACGGCCAAAAGGTATTCAGCGGCAGAGACGCCTACGGCGATGTCACGATCACTTACGACAAGGACTCCGACACGGTGACGTGGGAACTGAAGAACCGTCCGGCCCGCAAGACAGAGGGCGATTCAGGAAATGTGGTTCTGGTCGTCACGGTCAACAGCAGCGCGCTGGAGGACGACCGGCAGGTCGAGAACAAGGCGTCTGTGAAAGTGGGCGACGGTCCGGAAGTTTGGACGGAACTGGTCAAGAACCCGGTAGAGCCCGAAGAACCCGAACCGAAAGAACCGAAAGAAGAACCGCACAAGAAAGAGGTAACGCCGGGCGACGGAAAATTGGTGAACGTAGGAGATACGATCGATTACGAGATCACCTGGCAGAACCCGTACGATGTGCCCGCAAAAGTGATCATCCGCGACCCGCTGGATGCGGGCGTGACATTCGTGAGTGCGGATACGGGTGGCGTGTATGACGC
>CANQYH010000093.1 GCA_947628025.1 uncultured Lachnospiraceae bacterium
AGTACGCGGAAGCAATGGCGCAGTCTACGGGCCTGATGGTCTGCATCACCGACCGGGATCAGGTGATCGCCGTGGCCGGGGGGCCGAAGAAAGACGTGGTCCAGAAACCGATCAGCAAGCAGCTCGAGAACGCCATCAACGAGAGGGAGACCGTGATGGCGGGCAAGGAGGATAAAAATTTCTTTTCCATGACGTCGGATGACATAGAGGGCATCACGGCGATGGTCATGTCCCCGATCATCTGCGAGGGGGACGCCATCGGGAGCGTGGCCCTTTTGAGCCGCGATCCGAAAGCGAAGCTGGGCGATCCGGAGCTGAGACAGGTCGCGACGGCCGCGGGATTCCTCGGGCGTCAGATGGAGGGATGAGGCGATAGCGCCGCGGGGGCCGGCAGATCAGGAGAGGGAAACAGGGTGTGAAATGGACGCGGCTCCGTTTCGCACCCTGTTCTGATAAAGGGACGCTGACGCGGCCGAACCGCAAAGATGCGGCGCGGTCCGAACCCGAAATTTGACCGCAAACCTGCGCGGCCCCGGCGGAAAAAGATGTGGCCGGCGTCCGGAAAATGTGCTAGAATACAGGCAGAACAGGATCCGGCGCCCCGGCGGGCGGCAGACGATCCGTGGGAAAGCGAGGTTTGAAGTTTATGTACACATTCCGGGATTTTGTCGGCATTGTCGCCGAACTGCGGTCCGATCACGGCTGCCCGTGGGACAGGGCGCAGACCTTTGAAACGATGAAAGAGTATCTGGCCTCCGAGACGCAGGAGGTCTTTGAGGCGGTGGATCGTCACGATATGGAAAATCTCTGCGAGGAACTGGGCGACGTGCTGCTGCAGGTCGTGCTGAACAGCCAGATCGCCGCGGAGCAGGGAGCGTTTACGATCGACGACGTGATCGACGGCATCAGCCGCAAGATGATACGGCGTCACCCCCATGTATTCGGGGACGTCAAAGTTTCTACGCCGGAGGAGAGCCTGGCCCTCTGGAACGAGATAAAAAAGCGTGAAAAGGCTGAAAAACCTTGACAAACCATAACAAAGGGGATATAAATGATACAGTACGCCGGCGCCGGGAAACGGCGCCGCAGTTTTCAGATCATATTTTAGGAGGAAATGATATGAACAAGACAGAACTGGTCGCAGCCGTTGCGGAGAAAGCAGAAGTCTCCAGAAAGGATGCGGAGAAGATCCTTAAAGCATTTACAGAGACGATCGCAGAGACATTAGCAGGAGGAGATAAAGTTCAGATCGTTGGGTTCGGTACGTTTGAGGTGAGCGAGAGAGAGGCCCGGAGCGGCCACAATCCCAGGACGCAGGAGCCGATGGAGATCGGACCGTCCAGATCCCCCAGGTTCAAAGCCGGAAAAGCCCTGAAAGACGCTCTGAACTGATTGATTTTTTATGAGACTTGATAAGTATTTAAAGGTTTCACGACTGATCAAGCGCAGGACCGTGGCGAACGAAGCCTGCGACGCGGGGCGCGTTCTGGTCAACGGCCGTCCGGCCAGAGCGTCTCTGAGCGTAAAAGCCGGAGATATCATCGAGATACAGTTCGGCAACAGTTCCGTGAAAGTGGAAGTACTGGACGTCCAGGAAACCGTGAAAAAAGACGGCGCGAAAGAATTATACCGTTATCTGTAAGACATAATAACAGTTCCCCCATCATATATTTCTGTGACGGATCAGGATATGAATGGGGGTTTTCTTATGGATGAAAAAGCGGGGGCGGGCAGTCACCGGCTGCTGTTTCATGAGCGTCAGACGGGGAGCCTGACCGGCGTTCGGGACGTGGTGTCTTTCGACGAGAACCAGGTGGTCCTGGATACGGAAGCAGGGCTGTTGACGATCAAGGGAAAGGACCTGCATGTGAGCCGGCTGACCCTGGAAAAAGGCGAGCTGGACATGGAGGGGACGGTGGACAGCCTGGTCTATTCTTCCAACGATTCCTACCGCAAGTCCGGAGAGTCCCTGTTTGCCCGGTTGTTTAAATAGGAAAAGGGGGATGTCATGAGCGATGCGATCCGATATGAGGCGCATCTGGCGTTCTCCAGCTTTATCACCGGCGCGGGCCTGATGATCGTATACGATCTGCTGCGGATCTTCCGTATGATCTGCCCCCACAACGCGCTCTTTGTCGGGATCGAGGACTTTGGATACGGGATCTATTGCGCGGTCATGACCTTTGGCCTGCTGTATGAGCAGAACAATGGGACGCTGCGGGGGTATGTGATCGTGGGGACCATGGCCGGCATGGCGGTCTATCAATACATGATCGGCAGGATTTTATTAAAGTACTTGAAAAAAGGACAGGAATATCTTAGAATAAAGATAAAGCTGCGCCGGTGGAAGAGGAGCAGGTAAGGAGATGGGAGATATGCGGAGAACCAAAAAGAGGAAACAGGGGCGTTGGGGGAACCGGATGGCCCTGGTGGGCATTACATTCGTGGTCATGAGTCTGGCGGTAGCGGTAAATATCCGCGGCTCGTCTCTGCGGCAGAAAGATCTGGAGTACCGGATCCGCGAGGAGAAACTGCTGAAGCAGAAAGAGGAAGAAGAGGCGCGGGCCGCGGAACTGGAGGAGCGCCGGATCTTTGTGCAGACCAAACAGTATATCGAGCAGGTGGCGAAAGAGAAGCTGGGCCTGGTGAACCCTGACGAGATCGTGCTGAAACCGGAGAAATAGGCCGGGATTGTCGAATAGTTTTGCGGCGGGGCGCTGTATTTTTGACAAATATTTCCCTTTTGACTATGTATAATGCTAATGGCGGGCTCTCCGGGAGCGGAGAGAGCCAGACAGAGTCGGGAGGGATTTTTTGTGTTAAGAAGAGAGAGTATCCGCAGGGATACGGCAGATATCCATGTATATACAGCGAGACGGCTGAGCGAGATGGCGGGATCTCTGGAGGAGCTGGCCAGGACCTTTGACGCGGAGCGCATGACGGAACGGGGCCTGAGCCGGGAAGACGGCCTGGCGGCGATGCAGATGGCCAGTACGATGGTCTGCGGGGACTGCCGCCGGTGCGGCCTTTATTCGGGAGACGACCAGGAAGACAGTTATTATTTATATTATCTTTTGCGGGCCTTTGAACAGAAAGGGACCGTGAGCAGCGAGGACATGCCCCGGCTTTTTCGGGAGACCTGCCGCCGCAAGACGGAATACGTAGGCAGCCTGAACCGCAATCTGGGACGGGCCACCATGAACCTGACCTGGAAGAACCGGTTCCTGGAGAGCCGGGACGCGGTGATCTCCCAATTCCGGGAGCTGGCGGCGATCCTGGAAGAGTTTTCCAGGCAGATGGAAGAGGCCGAGGACGTGACGGCGGAGACGGAGCGGCCGGTCCGCAGGGAATTTCTGCGGAAAAACATGATCGTCCGGAAGATGCTGGTGCTGGAATACGGCGGAAAATACCGGGAAGCCTATCTGACGGTGAAGACCAACCACGGGCGCTGCGTGATCTCCAAAGACGCGGCCGGCTGCCTGGAGCGGGCGCTGGGCGGGCGGAGCTGGATCGTAGCCCGGGATTCCCGAAGCATCGTCAACCGCCGCTACGCGACGATCCGTTTCCTGGAAGAGGGGGCGTACCGGATGCTGTACGGCGTGGCCAGGCGCTCGAAAAGCGGGGAGACGGTGTCGGGAGACAGTTACACGTTCAGCCGCGAGACGCCGGGGCGGGCGATCATGAGCCTGTCCGACGGGATGGGGAGTGGAAAAGCGGCCAGGGAAGAGAGCCGGCGGGTCGTCGAACTGCTGGAGAAGCTGCTGGACGCCGGGTATACGCCGCGGGCGGCGCTGAAGCTGGTCAATACGGTCCTGCTGCTGGCGGGAGAGGAGCAGCATCCCGCTACGGTCGATCTCTGCTGCGTCGATCTGTATACCGGCGTGCTGGAGGCCATGAAGCTGGGCGCGGCGGCGACCTTTATCGTGAGCGGATCGGGCGTGGAACTGCTGCAGGCCTGCGAAGTGCCGGCGGGCGTGCTGAATCCGGTGGAGCCGGCGCTCCTTTCGCGGAAGCTGTGGGAGGACGACCGGATCGTCATGGTCAGCGACGGCGTGCTGGAAGCGCTGCCCGGCTATGACAAAGAGCGTGTATTGAAAGAATATCTGGAGAGCATAGAGCGGAAAAATCCCCAGGATATGGCGGAGATGGTGCTGGATTTTGCGGGGGCGTTCGCGGAGAAAGCCAAAGACGACATGACGGTGCTGTCGGCCGGGATCTGGAAGCGGTAAACCGGAGGGGATCACAGAGGAGGAAAGCGCCATGGTGGAGCGTGTGGCGGCGTTTATCAGGGAAAAGCATCTGCTGAGCGAGGGAGACCGGGTGGTCGCCGGCGTGTCCGGCGGCGCGGATTCGGTCTGCCTGTTTCATGTGCTGGTCTCGCTCCGGCAAAAGATGGGGCTGACGCTTCATGCGGTCCATGTGCATCACGGCATCCGCGGCGGGGAAGCGGACCGGGACGCGGCGTTCGTGGAGCGCCTGGCGGCTGAGTGGGACGTGCCGTGCGTGGTGGTCCGCGAGGACGTACCGGCCCGGGCGGCGGAGATGGGCCTTTCCGAGGAAGAAGCGGGACGCCTTTTGCGCTATGCCGCGTTCCGGAAAGAGGCGGAGCGCATGGGTGGGGCGAAGATCGCGGTCGGCCATCATAAGGAGGACCAGGCCGAGACAATCCTCCATAACCTGTTCCGGGGCAGCGCCCTAAAGGGACTTTCCGGCATGTCCGCGGTTTCGGGGGATGTGATCCGGCCGCTGCTCTGCGTGGGAAAGAGCGAGATCCTTTCCTATATAAAAGAGCATGGACTAACCTACTGCGAGGATTCCACCAACGCCTGCGGCGATTACACCCGCAACCGGATCCGGCGCCTGCTGCCGGAGATCTGCCGCGAGGTGAACGCAGGGGCGGTGGAGCATATTCTGGCGGCCGGGGAAAAGATCGCCCAGGCCGACGCGTGGTTTGAAGAAGAAGCGGAGCGCATCTGGGCTGCCCGGGGCGTGGCGGAGAGCGGCCGGTGCGGGATCGAGGCGCGGGCGGTGGCGGAACTGCCGGAGATCCTGGCCGGATATCTGATCCTGCGCATGATCCGCCTGCGGACCGGCTCGGTCAAGGATATTACATCGGCCCATGTGGAAGCGGTCCGCCTCCTGGCCGGGATGGAGACGGGAAAGCGGGTCTGCCTGCCGTACGGGCTGGAGGCGGTGCGCGAGTACCGGATGCTCTGGCTGAAAGACCGGGAAATTCCTGCCGGGACGGCGGAAGCGGCCGCGCCGGGCGGCCCGTGCGCCGGCCGGCTCTCATTTTCCCGCTTTCCGCGAGAAAAAAATCAGAAAATCCCGGAAAATCGGTATACGAAATGGTTGGATTATGATAAAATAAAGGGCACGTTATCCTTGAGGACCCGGCAGCCGGGCGATTATATCACGCTGAAAGGCGGCGGACGCAAGAGCCTGAAGTCGTTTTTCATCGACGAGAAGATTCCCAGGGGTCTGCGGGACCGGATCCCCGTCCTGGCGGAAGAAAATCATGTGTTGTGGATTGTCGGATATCGGATCAGCGAATACTATAAGATAACGGAAACTACGAAAGAGATCCTGCAGGCGCAGGCAGACGGAGGAGAGGTACATGGAAGACAAGATCCGGATTCTGATCCCGGAGGAAGAGGTCAATAAGAAAATCAGCGAAGTAGCGGCTCAGATCAGCGAAGACTACGCGGGCAGGTCCGTGCACCTGATCTGCGTCCTGAAGGGCGGCGTATTTTTTACCTGTGAACTGGCGAAGAGGCTCACGGTCCCGGTATCTCTGGATTTTATGTCCGTTTCCAGCTACGGGGGCGGCACGGAGTCCAGCGGCGTGGTCCGCATCGTCAAGGATCTGGATGAGCCGCTTCTGGATAAGGACGTCCTGATCGTGGAGGATATCATCGATTCCGGCCGGACGCTGGCGTACCTGATCGACATATTGCGGACGAGAGGGCCGAAGAGCATCCGCCTGTGTACGCTTCTGGATAAACCGGAACGCCGGGTGAAAAAGCAGGTGAAAGTGGATTACACCTGTTTTTCGATCCCCGATGAGTTCGTCGTGGGCTACGGTCTGGATTACGATCAGAAATACCGGAACCTGCCGTATATCGGAGTAGTTGAATTTTAAGGAGGCATTGGAACATTGAAACAACGTCAGACCGTGGGCAATGGGCTGGGCATTGTCCTGTTTATCTTGATTCTCCTGTTTTTGACCAACGCGTTTACCAGGCAGCGGACGCCGGAGGATCTGACCCAGCAGGCCTATATGCAGCAGGTGGAGGCCGGAAACGTGACTTTCGTCAATGTCGTGCAGAACAAAGAGACGCCGACGGGCCAGCTGATCCTGACGATGAAAGACGGTTCGGTCTACCAGCTCTACGTGTCGGATGTGACGGAGGAGGAAGATTACCTGCTGAAGCATAACGTGGAGTTCGTCCGCGAAGACGTGCCCCATGAGAATTATCTCCTGACGCTGGTGCTCCCGATCGCTCTTTCCGGCATCGTGCTGGTGGTGGTCTTTATGATGATGAACGCCAGGGCGGCCGCGGGGGGCGGCGGAGCCAACGCGAAGATGATGAATTTCGGCAAGAGCCGCGCGAAGCTGAGCCAGGAAGCCGGCAAATTCAACTTCAAGAAAGTAGCCGGACTGCGGGAGGAAAAGGAAGACCTGGAAGAACTGGTCGATTTTCTGCGCAGCCCTCAGAAATATACTTCCGTAGGAGCCAGGATCCCCAAGGGCGTGCTTTTGGTGGGCCCGCCCGGCACCGGCAAGACGCTGCTGGCGAAAGCGGTGGCAGGGGAGTCGGGGGTGCCGTTTTTCAGCATCTCCGGTTCGGATTTCGTGGAAATGTTCGTGGGCGTGGGCGCGTCCCGTGTCCGCGACCTGTTTGACGAAGCGAAGAAAAACGCGCCCTGCATCGTGTTTATCGACGAGATCGACGCCGTGGCCCGCCAGAGGGGCACCGGCCTGGGCGGCGGCCACGACGAGCGCGAGCAGACGCTGAACCAGCTGCTGGTGGAGATGGATGGTTTCGGCGTCAACGAGGGCATCATCGTTATGGCGGCTACGAACCGGGTGGATATCCTGGATCCGGCGATCCTGCGGCCGGGACGTTTCGACCGGAAGATCGTCGTGGGCAGGCCGGACGTGAGGGGCCGCGAGGAGATCCTGCGGGTCCACGCCCTGGATAAGCCGCTGAGCGACGACGTGGATCTGGAGCGTGTCGCCAGGACCACGGCCGGATTCACCGGCGCGGATCTGGAGAACCTGCTGAACGAGGCTGCGATCCGGACCGCCAGGGAGAACCGCCGCTTCATCACCCAGAACGACATCGACCGCTCGTTTATTAAGGTAGGGATCGGCGCGGAGAAGCACAGCCGCGTGATCTCGGAGAAAGAGAAGCGCATCACGGCCTACCACGAGACGGGCCACGCGATCCTGTTCCATCTGCTTCCCGACGTGGGGCCGGTGCATACGATCTCGATCATCCCCACGGGTATGGGAGCGGCGGGCTACACGATGCCGCTGCCGGAAAAGGATGAGATGTTCAATTCCCGGGGCAAGATGCTCCAGAACATCATGGTTTCCCTGGGCGGCCGCATCGCCGAGGAGTTGGTCTTCGACGACATCACCACGGGCGCGTCCCAGGACATCAAAGAAGCGACCTCGATCGCCAGGGCCATGGTCGTCAAGTACGGCATGTCGGAAAAGGTCGGCACGATCAATTACGAGACCGGCAGCGACGAGGTGTTTATCGGCCGCGAGCTGGCCCACGCCAAAAACTACGGCGAGCAGGTGACCTCGGTCATCGACAGCGAGGTCAAGCGGATCATCGACGAGTGCTACGCCAGGGCCAAAGGCATCATCGAGGAGCATATGGATGTGCTTCACAAATGCACGGAGCTGCTGATGGAGAAAGAAAAGATCGGTCAGGAAGAGTTTGAACAGCTGTTCGCATAGGAAAGTTGCACAAAAAAACAAGGCATCTTTTGTGAACTTTGTGAATCGTGGCATCTTGTCAAACCAGGGAACTTATGATAGTATAATAAACGTACCCCCCCCAATACATTATATAGTTTTTTGCTACACCCCATAAGAAACGAAATACCTTCTCCTGAAAGAGCCAGTTACCCCACTGGCTCTTTCGCTGTCTGAAAATATCCGAAACTTTGGGAGTAATGTCTATCTGCGCGTCCGCTTGTTTGTGGAAAAATCCCTTGTATAATTTTTTAAAATCGTATAGAATGAAACGGCGGGACCAGACATTAATTATTGACAGGAGAGTGTGAGCCGATGATCAGGGATGCTCTGTTTACCGACGAGACAGAAAGCTTTCGGATGCCGGCGGAGGCTGATGCGGGCGAGCGCGTGACCTTTCGTTTTCGGACGGCCCGTAACGATGCGGACGGCGTGTATTTTATAGAACGTGACGAAGAACCAAAAAAAATGCAGCTGACCGCTTCCGACGCGCTGTTCGACTATTTTGATTATTCGATGATCGTGCCGGATTATCCGGTCCATTATCGTTTCCGAGTGATAAAAGGAGAAGATATCTGCGAATATAACCGTTTGGGCGCGGACCGGGACGGCCAGCGCTGCTACGATTTTTGCCTCGCGCCGGGATTTTTTACGCCGGACTGGGCCAAGGGCGCGGTGATGTACCAGATCTTTGTGGACCGTTTTTGCAATGGGGACGATTCCAACGACGTGACCGGCGGGGAGTATATTTACGCGGGAGCGCCCGTGCGCCGCGTGGAGGATTGGTATGCCTACCCCGCCGACCTGGACGTGGGACGCTTTTACGGCGGCGATCTGCAGGGCGTCCGCGACAAACTGGATTACCTCTGCGGCCTGGGGATCGAGGTCCTCTATTTCAATCCTTTGTTCGTGTCCCCGTCCAACCATAAATACGATACCCAGGACTATGACTATATCGATCCGCATTACGGGAAGATCGTAAAAGACGGCGGGGAAGCGGCGGCGGATGGCAACCGGGACGCTTCCCGCTACCGGATCCGCACGACCTCCCGGGAGAATCTGGAGGCCGGCAACCGGTTTTTCGCGGATTTTGTGCGGGAGGCGCATGAACGGGGCCTGCGCGTCATCATCGACGGCGTGTTCAATCACTGCGGGTCGTTTAATAAATGGCTGGACCGCGAGCGGGTCTATGAGCAGGCCGGCGGCTACGCCAAAGGGGCCTACGTGTCGCAGGACAGCCCGTACCGTTCCTTTTTCCGCTTCTGCGATGAACAGGGCTGGCCGTATAATAACTCCTACGAGGGCTGGTGGGGATACGAGACGCTGCCGAAGCTGAATTATGAGGATTCTCCGCAGCTTTATAAATATATTCTGGAGATCGCCCGCAAATGGGTGTCGCCGCCGTATAATGTGGACGGCTGGCGCCTGGACGTGGCCGCCGACCTGGGCCACAGCGCCGAATTTAACCACCGGTTCTGGCGGGATTTCCGCAGGACCGTCAAGGAGGCCAATCCGGAGGCGCTGATCCTGGCGGAGCATTACGGCGATCCGTCGTCCTGGCTGGAGGGCGACCAGTGGGACACGATCATGAATTACGACGCGTTCATGGAACCTCTGACCTGGTTTTTGACCGGCATGGAAAAGCACAGCGACGAGTACGATCCCAGTCTGTACGGGGACGGGGAGAATTTCTTCCGCTCCATGCACTATCATATGAGCCGGATGCACATGGGCTCGATCCTGACTTCGATGAACGAGCTGTCCAATCACGACCATTCCCGGTTCCTGACGCGCACCAACCGGACGCCGGGCCGCGCCGCGTATTCCGGACCCCAGGCCGCCGGGCGGGGGATCCATATGGGGATCTTCCGGGCCGGCGTGATGGTGCAGATGACCTGGCCGGGCGCGCCCACCATCTACTATGGCGACGAGGCGGGACTCTGCGGGTGGACGGACCCGGACAACCGGCGGACCTACCCCTGGGGCCGGGAGGATCAGGAGCTGATCGAGTTCCACCGCTGCATGATCCGGCTCCATAAGAAGAATCCGGCTCTGCGGCGCGGTTCCTGGAAAGAACTGCTGGCGGGCCGCCAGATGATCGCCTACGGGCGTTTTTACCATGGGAACCGCTGCGTGGTCGCCGTAAACAACAGCGCCTCCCCCCAGTCTCTGCGCGTCCCGGTCTGGCAGCTCGGCGTCGAAGATACGGACCGGCTGACCCGCGCGATCCTGACTTACACGGAG
>CANQYH010000094.1 GCA_947628025.1 uncultured Lachnospiraceae bacterium
CGTATTCAGACACTGCAGCATGTCGATGGCTTCCGGCCCCCGAACCTCCCCGACAATGATCCTTTCGGGACGCATTCATTGTTGACCTTATCGCTCTTGCGTCCCTGCATCCGGTACCTGCGCCTGACATGGTTCCGGAACGCCGCCGACAGCGTGACCGAGACCGGCACGAAAAGGAACGCCAAAAGCGCCAGCTTCCAGTTCAGCACCAGCATATAGATCCCAACGCAGGGGAACAGGATCACCACGGTAAACGCATTGCAGAACGTATCCGACACGAACTCCCGTATCCTGGACGGGTCCCTGGAGATCCGGTTCATCAGCATACCCGGCGAGCGGTCCCCGATATAGGACAGAGACAATATCTGCAGCTTCTCAAACAATTTCTGCCGCTGGTCGTTGGCCACCCTGGCCCCCAGCTTCGCGCACTGGTAATTCTTGACCACATTGGCCAGGACGCCGCCGAAACCCAGCAGAAACATCAGCGCGATGCAGAAGACCGCCTGCTCCGGCCGCCGCTCCGGCGCCGTCAGCACATCGTCCACCAGGCGTCTCTGCACCGCGGGACTGATCACCGAGATCAGGCTGGAAACCAGCATCAGCGCAAGGATCGCCATGGTCTTCTTCCAGTATGTTTTAAGCAGGCCGGCAAAAAAGCTGATAAAGCCGCCCTTTCGGCCCTCGCAGTAGGGGCAGGTCTTCGTCCCCCGCAGCACCCGGCCGCAGACGGGGCAGGTCTTCTCGTATTCGCGGCTGACCACCCGGCGGCTGCTCTTCTCCTTCAGCAGCTGCACGGCCCGGTCCATGTAAAAATACCGGACCATATGCTTCCCGGAAAACCGGCCCCACAGCTGTTCCAGGCCGTCCTGCACCACGATCAGGACCCCGCCCCCGATCATGGACTCGCCGAAGACGCGTCCGCACCGCTCCAGCTCCAGCTCGTGGGTGCGCGCTCCCTGCTCCAGGGTCAGGATACGGCGGTCCGTGATCACCGTATAGCCGTTTTCCTGAAAATCTCCGTCCACGGTCAGATCCAGCGGAAGACAGTAGCAGATCTCTTCCCCGTCCGCCAGCCCGCAGAGCTGCAGATTTTCGTCCGATAGTGAAAATTTCAGGTTCACTTCTTTCCTCCTGTCAAATGAACAGATCCAGCTTTTTCCGCTCCCTGGCGGTCAGCTTCTCCAGATCCGGGATCTCAAAACGGTTCTCATCGATATCCATCACCAGGATACGCACGTCGGAGAGATGGACAATGGAATTGCCTCCCATCCGCACCGTGAACCGGCAGGGCCCGTGATCGGTCATGACCTCCCAGTAGGAATGGCCGAATTCGTCGCGGATGCTCAGGATCTTCGTGATCACCGGCGTAAAATACCTCAGATCCAGCTGTTCCCGCAGCATCTGCCCCGTCTCCTCGTCAAAATCCGCCATATCCTTTATGATCCCGATCTCCTTGGAATGTTCGTCCGTCGTCCGGATCGACAGGTATTTTTCCTTTTCCTGGAACGGGAACATCCGGGCCGCCAGGATCCGGGAGTACGACTCTCCCTCCGTCTCCAGGCTCAAAAACCCGCCGCCGGTCCTCTGAAAGACCGCGTTGTCTTTCGTCAAAAACCGGGGCCGCAGGACCTCCTCCGATTCCTGCTCCATCTGTTCCAGAGAAAAATCCTCCTGCTGTTTCTTTGCCATCATCAGTCCACTCCTCTCATTGCCAGGGCCCTGGTCTGCAGCTCCAAAAGTTTATAGAAAATGCCCTGCTGCTCTTTCAAATGCTCATGGGTCCCCTGCTCCGCGATCACGCCGTGATCGATCACGTACAGATAGTCCGCGTCCCGCAGCGTAGAAAGACGGTGGGCGATGGAGATCGTCGTCCGTCCTTTCACCAGATACTGCAGAGACTTCTGGATCATCCGCTCCGTCTCCGTATCCACCGAAGCGGTCGCCTCATCCAGGATCAGGATCTTCGGATCGGCCAGGATCGCCCTGGCGATGGAAAGCCGCTGCTTCTCGCCGCCGGACAGGCCTTTCCCCGAAGCGCCGATCATCGTATCGTATCCGTCGGGCATCCGCATGATAAATTCATGGGCTCCCGCCAGCTTGGCCGCCTCCACGATCTCCCAGAGGGATGCGCCGGGGTTGGAATAGGCGATATTCTGCATCACCGTCCCGCTGAAGATGTAGGTCTCCTGGGACACCAGCGCCACACTCCTCCGCAGATCGGAGAACGCCAGATCGCGGATATCGACGCCGTCCAGCAGGATCCGCCCCTCCTGCGGATCGTAAAGCCGGGAGATCAGGTTCACCAGCGTGGACTTGCCCGCGCCGGAACGCCCCACCAGGCCGATCATCTGCCCCGCGGGGATCGTCAGGCTCACGTTTTTCAGGACCGCGCGGTTCACCTCATAGCCGAACGTCACATGCTCCAGCCGCAGCTCCCCGCGGATCCGGTCCAGATGCACGGGCTTTTCCGCCTCCTGCACCTCCGGCACGGCGTCCATGATCTCAAACATACGCTGGGCGCTGTTTAAACTGTCCGCCATCCGGTGAGAAATGTTGGCCAGGAAACGCATCGGCCCCTGCAGCTGGCTCACATAACCGGCGAACGTGATCAAAAGACCCAGATCCATGTTTCCGCCGCCGAAGATAAAATAAACGCCCAAAGCCCACACGGCGCAGGTAGCCAGCTCCTGGGCCCCGCCGTAGAAAAGCTGAAAATAATTCTGCCAGTAGGAAATGGATACCTCTCCCCGCTCCAGCCGGTCGCTGTAGGCGGCGAAGCGTTTCGATTCCCGGCTCTCCTGGCCAAAGGCCTTCACGACCCTGGCCCCGGTCAGGTTATCGCTGACGCAGCTGTTTAGGGAACGCTCCGCCCGGTGGCGCTTGCCGAACATGACCCAGACCCGCGGCTGCAGGATCAGGCTGACCGCCACCAGAAGCGGCAGCAGCACCACGGTCATCACCGTCATCTGCCAGTTTAGGGACCACATGACGATGACCGTAAAGGTGATCGTAAACAAATGCACCAGCACATAGGGGGCCTGGTCCACGAAGAAGCCGCTGACGCGGTCGGCGTCGCTTAAAACGCGGGTCATCAGGCCGCCGGTCTGGCGGCTGCGGTAGAACCCGATGGACAGCTTCCCCATCATGGAGAAAATGTCCTTTTTCATATCGCGCACCACCTGGACCACCATCCGCGAGGAACAGACGCCCTGCAGCACCTGGGCCAGCAAAAGCGTCAGCTTCGTCAGGAACATCGTCAGCACCAAAAGCAGCAGCGCCAGCGCAAATTTCCCCTCGCCCAGCCCGATCTGGCGCAAAAACGCCGGGTCTTTCGCCAGAATCCGGTCGTAGAGGACGGCCCCGTTCAGGTACGGCCATACGAGGTTCAACGCGCCCGTCGCCACGATGCAGAGCATCATCACCAGCGCCAGGGGCCAGTACGGTTTAAAATATTTCAGGATCCGCAAAAAGATCGAGGTTTTATTCTCACAGTGGGGGCAGACTTTCCGCCGCGGATCCGGATACATCCGGCCGCATTTAGGACAATATTCCTCCTCCGGCTCCGTCATCGGCTTCACCGTCCCGTCTTTCGTCCAGGATTCCATGGCCCGGACGAAATCCACGACCCGGCGCTTGCGGAAATTGGAACAGCCGGCCAGCGGCATCTCCATCCCGCCCACGCGGCCCACGATCAGATTGCAGCCGATGCAGTCCTCGACCCAGACGCTCTCCACCTGTCCCGCGTCAAACATCCGCAGGACCCATGCGCCGTCCGCGGGCTCCTGTTCCCCGAAGCCCCGGAAACTGCGCGTCCTGCGGTTGTCCGGGGGCAGCAGCGCCACGATCAGCCTGTCTTTCGTCAAAAGCAGATATCCGTCGGCGTACTCTCCCGCCGTGTCCATATCCACCTCCGTCCGGCACAGGATCTCTTCCCTGACGCCGGAGTCTCTGAGCTTTGCTTTCAGCGCCTCCGGGATATCCCTGTTTTTTCTCTGTCTTTCTTTTTCTTTCATAACGATCTTACACTCCACTCCCGCATCCCGATCCTATCGCCCGTCCTCGATCCAGATCCCGCTGCCGCCGAAGCGATAGCAGACGCGCCGATCCGTTCTTCATAAAACCACTTCGCTTTCTAACCGGCCGCCCCTCAGAATCAGAGGCTGTTTCGCCGAAATCGGACTTCATTCTATCATATTTTTGGCCAGGGTGCAACCCGCAAAAATAAAGAAAGGACCACAGGCAATGACTTGCATGCCTGCGGTCCTGACGAACTATTCATCAAATGATCAATACACTTTTGCTCCGTCCGCTCCTACGAAATGTCCGTCGGGAGTCATCTCATTGCGGAACAAACGTCCTCTCGTGCCGTCAGAATTGGGATTGAAGTAATATTCTTTTCCGTCGATCACAACCCAGCCGGTCATCATCTTGCCTTTTGTTCCGTCGGACAGCGGATTCATATAGTAAACGCATCCGTCCGCCGGATCTGTGTACCATCCGGTGATCAGATGGCCCGTCTCATCAAAACGGAACCAATCGTACGCTTCCACACCGGCCTCCGTATTCGCATACGGATTGTAGATCGCCGCCCAGCGGTTGGTATAAACCTCGCCGTCGCCGTCGCTGAACGTCCAGTTGCCGCTCTCATCTGCGGTCCAGCTGCCTACTTCTACATACTCCGGCAGGGTCTCCAGAACTTCCGCGCTCAGCTGCTGATCTGCGGGTACCACCGCGCTGACTGCGGGAGCCGTCTCCGTCGTGGTGCTCTTGCTGGAACTGCTGCTCTTAGAACTTCCGCCCCCGCTGCTTCTGGAACTTCCTCCGCCGCCTCCGCTGCTTCTGGAGCTTCCTCCGCCGCCTCCGCTGCTTCTGGAACTGCCTCCGCCGCTGCTGGAACTGCTTTCAGATGGAGCGCTGGTTTCCGGCGCGGTCTGCGTCTCGGGCTGCGTTTCAGGCTCTGTCTCCGCCTCTGTTTCAGGCTGTGTCTCCGGTTCCGTCTCGGGCTCTGTTTCAGGCTCTGTCTTTGTTTCGGGTTCCGGCTGGCTTTCCGACTCCGCTTTCGTTTCCGTCTGCGGCTGGCTCTCCGGTTCCGCTTCCGTCTCCGCCTGTGACTGGCTCTCCGGTTCCGCTTCCGTCTCCGCCTGTGACTGGCTCTCTGGTTTCGCTTCCGTCTCCGGCTGGCTCTCCGGCTCTGCTTCCGTCTCCGCCTGCGGCCGGCTCTCCGGCTCCGCTTCCGTCTCCGGCTGGCTCTCCGGCTCTGCTTCCGTCTCCGGTACCGCTTCTGTCTCCGGCTCTGCCGCGCTGTCTTTTTTCTGCTCCAGCTTCGGAAGCTCAATAATCTTGTTTTCTTCCTGCTCAACCGCTCCGCAGACCCTGCACTTACGCTCGCGGCTTTCTTCCGTCACGCCGTCGTCGGTCTTTTTCGTCACTCTCCACTTCGTCCAGTCGGTCCAGTCATGCAGGCTCGGATCCGCCGGGATCACCGTGCTGTCTTTCGTGACATCGCACAGCGCGCAATGGTAAGACTGGCTGCCCGCTTCCATACAGGTCGGAGCCTTATCCACGGTCGGCGTTTCTTCCCACTGATGGATCGCGCCGGCCGCATCCATGCGGGTCTCGCTGTAGCCGCATACGCTGCACACATGCGTCGTCACAGTGCCTCCGCAGCTGCGCACTTCATGGTACTGTCCCCACGTATGCCCGGTCGCCGCCTTGGTAACGGTCCTTTCCGTATATCCGCAGACCGTACATACTTTCTCCTTGTAGCCGTCTTCCGTACAGGTAGCCGGTACCGTCGCGGAAGTGAACGTATGGCTGGTCTTGGGCGTCTGCTTCTGGTACGTAACATTCCGTCCGCAGTAATAGCAGTAATAAAGGACCGTGCCCTCTTTCTCGCAGCTGGGCTGAATGGTAACTTTTCCATCGTACCACTCGTGGCCCACGGTGATCTGCTTGGACGCCGACGCCTTATAGCCTCCATGGTCTGTGACAGTCACTGTGATCGTCACCGTAACCGGCTCCGTTTTGCCCTTGCCGTCGTAGGTCCTGATCTTCGCGGTCCGCTCCGAACCGCTCTCTGCCGGATCGATACTAATGATATCCGGTCTGTCCGTTTCCCACTCTACCTTAGCCAGACTCACGGTAGAACTCTTTCCATTTTCATCTTTCGGATAGCACTCTACCGTCAGCGTCGACTGATAATCCATTTTATCTCTTGATTTTTTATCATCGTAAGCGCCGATCGTGACCGTCTCAACCGGCTCGCCGCCTTCCCAGATCGCGTAGAGCGTCACGTTCTCTTTCTCGATTGGCAGCTGTTCGTCCCCTGCGATATAGGTATAATCCGGCTTCAGCACCACTTCACCGTCTTTTTGGGTACTCCATCCCAAGAACTCGCGGCCATTCCAACTTCTTCTGGTTCCCAGATCAGGAGCAAAGAATACCGCTCCGTACGACACATAGGATTCGAGATATGCCGAATTGCTGTTCTGCCAGCCGTTCATCTTCATGGTAATATGGATTTTCTCCGGCTTATACTCTGCGTAAAGTTCTGTTACATCTTCCGGAAGTTTATCGCCCGCTTCCACTATTGCGCTGTTTTTCGGATGGTAAATATACCAACTGTGGTGAAGTTCCGTAATATCATCAATATCAATATCTTCAACTGGTATACCCGCCTGTTTCAGCTCATCCTCAATTTTTCCTCTAATCTTAGAGCTTTTCGTAAGATCATCAAAAACAAAAGACTGATTATTCACATGCGGATCCCCGCCATCCAGGAATACTTCTTTTACTTCTCCCGTGCGCCACCCTACGAATGTCCAGCCGTAACGTGTTGGAACAGGCAGTTCAGGCAAAGTACCGTCCTGATACAGAGTCACCGTGTCACTGCCGCTCAGAGATTCTTCTCCCGCATGCAGCGTAATCGTAACCGTTCCTTTCTCTTTCTCCGGCTCCGTTTCCGAGGGAGTCGATTTCGGGACCAGTTTCATTTCCTCCAGGTTCGGACCGGCTGATCTGGGGACTTCGTCATCTCCGATCTGCTCCGTCTCTACGGCCGCTTTCCTGTTCGAGGCCGCACATCCTCCGGCCAGACCTACTGCGCAGACCGCAGTCAACAGCATACCAGCCAGGAGTACTGTCTTTTTCTGCATTGATTTCTTCATCCTTATCTCTCCTTTTGCATACTGGATTTAATTGCTGCAAATTACCTCTTTCTGATACATCCACATCATACCATTTTAACGGTAGCGAATCAAGCAAAAGTTTCCAAATCTCCAAAAATTTTCATCCCTGATCCGCAGTCCGTTTCCGCACGGATCCCCGGCATCCCATCCCCTCCTTATAGGTTATTCCTGACCGCCTTTCCTGGTCCCGGGTATGCAGATTATACCACGAATTATAGCTTTTAGCAATAGTATATATGGCATATATTGCCTTAATAATTCCTTACGTTTGGATTATCCTGATATTTAGACAAACACAGAACCACGGAAAGGAGCGCTTCCTGTGAGACACCAGCCCCCCGACTCCATTGCACAGAATATCAAAAAATACCGTCTTCTCAACCATATGACACAGGAAGACCTCTCCGCCCTGCTGGAGCTGGACACCCAGTATTACTCCCAGCTGGAACGGGGCGAACGGAACTTCACGCTGGAAAAGATCGTCCGGCTCTGCCATATCCTGCATGTCGGGATCGAGGACATCGTCCGGATCTCTCCCGATCCCGCCCCCGATACCCGCGAAACCGTCGAACGGATCGCGCGGCAGCTCGAACAGCTCACACCCGCGCAGCTGGCTCTGCTGGAAAAATTCATTACGGAAGTGCTGATCTACGCAAAATAAGGCCGCGTCGGCCGGATCCCGAATTCGGCGCGGCCTAAAACATACGAAACGGCGGGACGGCCGGAAGCGCATCCTCTGACGCTTCCGGCCGTCCCGCCGTTTTTTTCGTGCGGTCCTCCGCACAATTTTTCCAGAAATCACCTGGAATCTGAGACCCCCGCGGCTTCCTCCGTCAGCTTGTACCCCAGGCGCCGCATGGTCACGATCCGCACATGGACGCCCAGGGTCTCCAGCTTCTTCCGCAGAAACGAAATATACACTTCCACGTTATTCTCCACCGCCTCCGGATTCTCGGCCCAGGCTTTCTCCAGCAGGCTCTCTTTGGAAACAACCCGCTCCCGGTTCACCATCAGGATCCGCAGCACGTCAAATTCCCGCCTGCCCAGCTGCAGTGTCCCGCCGGGTCCGGCCATCACAAACGTGATCTGGTCCAGCGTCAGGTCCCCCACCACCAGCCGGTCCGGCAGAAGCTCTCCGCGGCGACGGAGCACGCATTTTAATACCGCCAAAAGCTCCCGGCCCCCGCAGGGCAGCATAAGACAGTAATCCGCGCCGTCCTCTAAAGCCTGGATCCGCTCCTCGGTGCAGACGTCCCTGGCCCACGCCTCCGGCGGTCTCTCCGGAAACAGTTTTATGATCGGGAGCTGGCAGCCGCGGGCCCTGGCTTCCCGAAGCAGCGCGAGACTGTCCATTCCCGGCCCGTCCCCGCCCAGGATCGCGGCGTCATAATCCACCGTCTCCAGGCTGCAGAGCCCCTGTCCGGCGTCTCCGCACAGATCTGCCGTGCACCAGATCTGCCGCAGCGTCTCTTCCAGATACTCTGCCGTCTTTTCATCCTGTTCGATCACCAAAACGCGCATCCTGCCCGCTCCTTTCCTTATTATATTACCGGCTCCGCACCTCTTTGCGCATGAAGCCCACGTAGGAGGCCGCAAAGATCACCGCAGTCGCCGCCAGAAGCCCCGTCATATGAGGCCAGACCAGCAGCACGCTCTGTCCCAGAGAAAGGTACCCTGTGATCGCCCCCGAAAGCTGCTGCGGCAGGACCAGGTTCGTGGTCCGGACGCTGGGATCCATGATCGTGGACACCGCCTCGCTGTACAGATAATAGGGCGACAGACGGTTGACCGCCATCTGGCACTCGTAATTGTTCAGCACCTGCCCCACCGTCACCGTATCCCCGTCGATCGGGAACAATACGCCCGCCAGGATCGAGGCGACCAGGCTCATAAACAGCGCGAAGAAGATCCACAGCCCGATCCCCAGCATGGCCGAGGTCGCCGCGTGGCGGCAGAGCACCGAAAACAGGATCGACAGCGCCAGCCAGAAGCAGATATAGACCGCCGTAAAGACCAGGAACACGAACGCCCGGCCCACTTCTTCCGAGGAGGGCGGGATGCCCGTCGCCAGGATGCCCACCCCGGCGATGAACAGCCCCATGGAAAACACCATGACGAGAATGATCGTCGCGCCCGCCAGGAATTTCCCGTTGATCACCGCGTCCCGGTAGATGGGCTGGGAGATCAGGCGGTTCAGCGTTCCCTCCGACCGCTCGCTGTTGATCGCGTCAAACCCCAGCGTCAGGCCCACGAACGGCCCCAGCAGGGCGATGAACGTGGTAAAGGACGGGATCGTGCTGCCGCTGATGGTGAACAATTTCAGGAAAATGAAATCCGGATCCGACGCCACCACGTCCGACAGATTGGACACCGCGCCGTACAGGCTGGCGTAGCTGGTCAGTCCGATCAGGACCAGAACGATCAGAAAACGCCTGCTGCCGATGTGGTCGGCCATCTCTTTCAGATAAAGGGCCTTTAACCCGCTGCCGCGGGCCTGCCTTTCTTTCGCGCCGCCGTCCTTACTTCTGTCTGCGGCGGAACGCAAAAAGCCCCTGCTTTTTACCGCTTTCATCTCCATTCTGTTCCCCTCCTTCCTCATTCCTGCGCCCTTTCAAAAACGGCAGGATCTTCTGGCTCTTTCCGCCGTCGTAATGTTCCTCCGCGTCCTCAAAGTACCTGTGATAGATCTCGTCCAGGTCGTTCTCACGCTGGCGGATCAGCGACAGCGTATAACCGGCGTCCAGGGACTTGCGCAGAAGCTCCCGCTTCACGTCCGAGCGGGACTTCACCACATAGAAATCGCCGGTCCTCTCCACGCTGTCCACATTCCCAAGTCCTTTTAAAAGTTCCTCAAAGCCCGCGTCGTCCGGAAACGCCGCCGTCTCCAGGATGCTCTGCCCCTCTTTCTGCAGTTCGCGGGCCAGGTCCTCGATCTTGCCGCAGGCCACCAGTCTGCCCTCCACGAACAGCCCGACCCGGTCGCAGATCTGCTGGATCTGGTACAGCTGGTGGGAGAAGATCAGGATCGTCCGT
>CANQYH010000095.1 GCA_947628025.1 uncultured Lachnospiraceae bacterium
GCCTGCCCCAGCCCGGCGTAATCCATTCCCTCATAGAGAAGCCCAGGCTGGGCGTCGGAGGTTTTGGGAACCAGGGCCACGCTGACCCCATACTCAAACTGATTCAGCAGCCGGGCGACGCGGGCCACGAATTCGGTAAACGCGTCCCGATCCTCGGCCAGGATGTATTCGAAATCAATGTTGACGCTCTGGTAGCCTTTTTCCGTCATGACCCGCACCAGGTTCCGCAAAAGCGCCAGCTGCACGTCCGCATCCCGCACCAGGGCGCTGACCAGATGATTGTTGAAACCGCCGTCGCTTCCGGAGGGCGTGAGCGTCAGCGTCGGGCGGACGCCATGGGAAAGAGCGGCCTGCACCATCCAGGCATCGTCCGAAAACGGCGGAACCAGGTTCCCATCCGTCGTGAATCCATAAGAAAAAACAAAAAGCTCCTCCAAAAAAGGCAAAGTTTGCTCCAGGACCCAGCGGGAGATAAACGGATACGCATATCCTCCGGCATGAAACCCCTGCCCCGCACCGAAAACGGCGCCGCCTGCGACGTTTCCCGGAAACAAAAGTAAGGCCTGCCCCACCGCAAGCCTGTAAGGATATTCCAGTTGATTGGTATAAATGATAGAAGACGCCGTCTCCCCGCTTTCCTCCGCGATCCGGTCCACGGTGTCTCCGGCTTTGACGATATAGATCTCCATGACGGCCTTTCGGCGTTTTCTTTATTATACGCGTTTTTTCGAAAACGGTCACACTCCCCCGCGCCGGGCCTGCGGCCGAACCTGAGACAGGCGTCTGCCGCCACGGCCCATGCCGCAGCAGACGCTTTCTCGCTCAGAGGTTTTTCCTGCACACGCCAAAACCTCATGCCCCCAAAAAACGCCGAAACGGAATCTTTTCACAAAACAATCTGCGAGATATCTAACACTGGCAAAACAGATTATACCCCAACACCAGCAGCGCGGCGATAAACACAAGAAGCGCCAGCGTGGTCGGGATCAGGACCTTGATCGCCATGCCGACGCCGACGCAAAACATAACCAGCCCGCATAATCGCCTCATACCATTCCTCTTGCGGCACTCTCTTACTTATCTTATCCTATGCGCAGGTCCCGGCTTCTATGACAGGCAAACCGGCTCCGGGTAAAACCGTTCCGAGGCGTCTGCCCGGTCCGGCGATCCCGGCAGGGGCGCGGTTATTTCCCGTCGTCCGCCGCCATTTCTTTCGCCGCATTCACCGCCTCCTGGGAAACCGGTTCGCCGACGCTGACCTTGCCGCCGGTAAAACGGTCCACCAGATCGGGAACCATATCCAGGACCTTGTTCACCGTATTCTGGTTCTTGATATTGACCAGCCTGGTAGAACCGTTCTGGATCACGAGGATCGCACTGGGACTCATCTTCGCGCTCATGCCTCCCGCCCCCCGGTTTTTCGCGTTGGCGTCGAACGCCCCGGCCGCCATCCCGCAGGACACGTCCATGAGCGGCAGGATGATCGCGCCGTCCACTTTCACGGCGTCTCCCACCACCGTCTTGGTGGTCACCAGTTTGTCAATCCCAGAAAACATGGCCTCGATCGAAGCCGTGAGCTGCTTGCTGCTGTCCGCCATATCAATTTTCTCCTTTCGCCAGGAATCTCCTCACCTGCTTTATCATTCTCCAAAAATTTCTGTCGATCAGGACCCGCGCCGCCAGCACCGCGATCACGCCGAGGCGTACACGTCCCTTTATTTCCAATTCTCCGTCGATCACCGGATCCTCAAAATCCGGCGTCACCGTCAGGTCATCGCCATAGAGCGCGTAAAAAACGCTGCAGGCCGCCAGCACCTGCCCCGTCACGGCCGGATCCTCAAAGCCCAGGACCAGCCGCCCTCTCGCTTTCCGCGGAAGAACATGCCGCAGAAGCGCTTTGACCTGCCGCCACAGCAGCGCAAACACTTTCCGGTTCCGGGAATCGTTGATGAACCGCATCCCCCAGCGCCGCTTTCCCTCCGCCCATTTCAGTTTTTCACTGATTTTCGAAAACAGGGCTTCGATCCGGTCCTCAAGTCCCGGTTCCTCAGCAGCGGAAACCTGAGATTCCTCTTCCGTCCGGTCCTCTCCCTGAGCGCCGGTCTCACCAGCACGGATCTCCGGCCCGCTTTCCCCCGGATGTTCCTCAGCAGTCTCATCTTTCGCCGAAAGGCCGTCCGCGCTCTCATCCGCAGCCCGCCCGGCTTTACTGCTTTCTCCGGCCGGACGGTCCAGCTCTGTCGCCTGCAGCTCAGGCCCCTCAGAACCCTCGCCAGCCGGCCGGCCGCCGTCCCCGTCTTTCACAACATCCGGCAGTTCCAGAAGCTCCTGCCCCTGGCTGCGCGCACCCGCATCCGCGGGATCCGTATTTTCCGCGCCGGACGCATTTTCAGCCGTTTTCTCTCCCCCGTCCGCGGCTTCCCGCAGCGCATCCTCTGCCTCGTCCCAGGCGTCCTCGGTCCATTCCTCTGCCTCGTCCTCCGCTTCTGCGCCGCCGGTCTGAAACACCTTCCGGCCCAAAAGCTTCGCCGCGATCATCAGCCCGTCCTCATATGTAACCGACAGGACGACCGCCCTGAAAAGCCAGGAAACGTCCACGCCCCCCGCCGGTTTTTCATGATAGCTTCCGGACAGACGGTACCGGACAGGAACCAGAAGCGCCAGAAGAAGCACCGCCAGCAAAAGTCCCAGCACCGTCAGCAGCACAATCCCTATGATCTTCAGTATCACCCCAATGATATGCAGCATCTTACCTCACCCGACCGCCGGTCTCCTCTTTCTCCAGAAAATCCCGGATTGAAAACGCCCCTGTCTCCCGGTACATCCGGTCCACGATGCGCCCGGCCAGCGTCAGCGCCTCCTGATACCCCGAAGCGATCCCCAGGATCAGCAGATTTTTCTTCTCATAATATTCCTGGTACAGCGTCGTGACCGGATAGATATCAAGGATATTATTCCCATTTGACGGGGGCGTAATCACATAAACGTCCGACCCGGCCTTTTTCTCCCGGATACTCTGAATGATCGAAAACCTGTGCTTTTTCGCCTTATCCCCCATGTACAGATGCTCGTACCAGATCATCGGCGCCGTCACTCCTGTTCAAACAATTCCTGCTCCAGCAGTTCCATGCTGGCCTCCCGCTCCGCGAAATCCGTACAGGAAAGCAGGCTCCCCACCACATACTTATGCAGCTCATCCACCGATTTAAAATTCATCGGCAGCTGCGACAGAATGCTTGCCATCACGGCCCGCATCACCGGCCGCGGCATCCCTGCAAAAGCCTCCTCCAACTCTTCGCAGAACCTGCGGCTCTTTTCCTCTACCCAGGCCCGGTCCGCCGGCTCCTCATCGCTGCCGGCCGGTTTTTCGTCCAGCGGTACGAACGCGCTGGCGGACAACAGTTTCTCTATTTTTTTCAGGTCCTCGTCGGTCTCCTCCTCACGGAAGCGGATGCGCTCCATCGCCGATTCCTGGATGCCCTCCAGATCCTCCAGCGATTCCGTCAGGGTCTCGTCCATCGCTTCCAGACGTTCCCTCTTGAAATGTTCCCGCACGCCCTCCATCACGTGCCGGAACGCCTTATCCTCCAGTGCGTCGATCATGGCCTCTTTGCGGCTTAAAAACACCACGTACAGGTCGTTGAGCAGGTTCTCGAAAGCCAGACAGACGTCCACTTTCTCATGGAAACGATCGATGGCGCCGTTCAGGCTGCCGACGCAGGCCTTAAAGCCCGCCTCGTCCATGCCGCGGAGATCCGCCGACTGCAGCTGCGAGAGGGCCGCCTGCAGCTCCGGCTCCGCTTCCGCCCGGCCCGCCGGATATTCGATCATCGCGGAGGTCCGCAACATATAAAACAGTCCGTCCACCCCGCTGCGGCCGGCACCGATATACGTAGTCATCTTGTCCGTCACCAGACTGTAAAATTTCTGGCGGGTATAGCGGACAGGCAGCTGAGACACGATGCTGCGCAGGCGTCGGTCCAGGATCACCGCGTCCTTGGAAAGGCGCAGACTGTCTACGATCCGGTCCGCATATTCTTCCGGCGTCTCCGTAACCGGATCCATACGGACGAAACGCCGCTCCATCCGCTTCAGCACATATTCATAGATCCCGAAGCTGTCCCCGTAAGACGTCAGGATCTCCATATCCTGCATCGTCTTCCGGCGCAGCCGGTCAAGCTCCGCCAGGCATTCTTCTTCCCCGCCCAGGAACCGGTCCAGGATCCCTCCGAATTCCTGCTCATAGGCACGTATCGGGCTGACGGACTCCCCCTGCTCCAGCATCATTTCACAAAATGTATAATAATTCAGCGCCAGCCGGGCATACGCGTACCGGTAGGCCGCCGACATCAGTCTCTTTCTCTCTCTGCTTTCCAACTGCTTCTCCTCCACATTCCTCACGCATGGGACAGCACCGTCACTTCGCGTAATTGTCCAGGATACAGCGGCGCAGCAGATCCAGCCCCCGCACCACCGACTGCTCCCGGATCTTCGCCCGGTTGCCTTTGAACTGGTATTTCTCCACCGTCACATGGTCTTTCATGTAGCAGGCGATATAGACCAGCCCCACCGGCTTCTCCTCCGTCCCGCCGTCCGGTCCGGCCAGTCCGGTGATCGCCACGCAGGTATCGGCGTCGGCCGCGAACACGCCCCCGGTCGCCATCTCTTTGGCGGTCTCCTTGCTGACTGCCCCGTATTTTTTCAGCGTCGCCTTGCTCACGTCCAGAAGTTTCCGCTTGGCTTTGTTGGAATAGGTCACAAAGCCCTGCTGAAACACCTCGGAAGCCCCCGGCACGTTGACGATCCGCCCCGCCAGGAGCCCTCCGGTGCAGGATTCCGCCGTCGTCACGGTCAGCTCGTATTTCTTCAGCAGCCGCACGACCGCCATCTCCAGCGTTTCCTCCTCGCGGGTCGTATAGACCGCCGTGCCGAACCGCTTTTTGATCTCTTTTACAAGGGGTTTGATCAGCTTGTCCGCTTCCTCGTCCCCGGATACTCTCGCCGTGATATGCACATGCACCTCTCCCACTCCGGCGTAGGTGGCGATCGTGGGATTCGTCTGGGCGTCGATCAGATCCCGGATCTGGCTCTCCGCCTTGCTCTCCCCCACGCCGCAGAGCTTGACCATCTGGGACACGATGCGAGCCGGCTGGGAACCGCTCAGATACGGGTACACTTTCTCCATGAACATCGGATACAATTCTCCCGGCGGCCCCGGCAGCAGGACCGCGGTCTTGCCGTCTTTCTCCAGGATCAGCCCCGGAGCGGTGCCATTGTCATTGTCCAGGACCCTGGCCCCGCGGGGAACCATCGCCTGGCGCCAGTTGCTGTCCGGTATCTCCTTAAACGTACTGTTTTTAAAATATTCCTCAATGCGCTCCCTGGTATGCGGATCCTCCTCCAGCGGCAGATCCAGGACTTTCGCGCAGGTCTCCCTGGTCAGATCGTCCTCCGTCGGCCCCAGACCCCCGGTCAGGATCACCACGTCCGAACGATCCAGCGCCGTGCGGAACGCCTCCGCCAGCCGCTCTTCATTGTCTCCCACCACCGTCTGATGGTACACGCACAGGCCCATCTCCGCGCATCGCTCCGCCAGGAAACGGGCGTTGGTATTCACAATCTTCCCCAAAAGGATCTCTGTCCCTACCGAAATCAGTTCCGCAGTCATCCCGGTCATATACTCCCTTCCGTCAGAACCTTATGGTTCTTCGCAATATAATCCACCAGTGAAACGACCGTCAGGATCAGCGCGGCCCAGACGCAGACCGACGTCACGATCTGCATTGCCTGATTTTGGAAATCCAGGATCAGCAGGATCACCGCGATCATTTGGAACGTGGTCTTGAATTTTCCCCAATAGCTGGCCGCGATGACCACGCCGTTGTCCGAGGCCACCAGCCGGAACCCGCTGATGATAAACTCGCGGCTGATGATGATGATCACCATCCAGGCCGGAAGCCTGCCCATCTCCACCAGGCAGATCAGGGCCGAACAGACCAGCAGCTTATCCGCCAGCGGATCCATGAACTTGCCGAAATTCGTCACCATATTGTACTTCCTGGCGATCTTTCCGTCCAGAAGATCCGTCAGGCTGGCAAGGATGAAAATGGCCACGGCGATATAATCCACCTTATCCAGAATCCCACCGAAGATGGCCGTGAACCACCCCCACTCCTGATGGCTGCCCAGAAGCAGCAGCACAAAAGGCACAATCAGTATCACTCGGAAAACCGTCAGTTTATTCGGCAGATTCATCGTATATCTCTCCTATCAAATCATATTCCGCGGCGCCCGTCACTTTCACCCTGACAAAGTCGCCGGACAACAGTTCTTCGTCCGTATTCAGAAACAGCAGCCCGTCCACGCCGGGCGCGTCCATATAGGTACGGCCCACATAGGCGTTTTCATCGGCTACTTTCCCCTCGATCAGGACCTCCAGGATACGCCCCTCCATGGCTTCCGATTTCTCGAACGCGATCTCCTGCTGCAGCTCCATGATCTCGTCCCGGCGCGCCTCCTTGACCTCCTCCGGGATCTGATCCGGGAAAGAAGCCGCCGGCGTGTCCTCCTCCCGGGAATAAGCAAATACCCCCAGCCGCTCGAACTCCATATCGTCCACAAATTCCATCAGCGTCTCGTGGTCCTCCTGCGTCTCCCCCGGGAACCCGGAGATCAGCGTGGTCCGCAGCGCGATGTCCGGGATCCGTTCCCGCAGGCGTCCGATGATCGACCGCAGGCCCTCCTGCGTGGCACGCCGGCCCATGCGTTTCAGGATCGGATCGCTGGCATGCTGGACCGGCAGATCCAGATAATGGCAGATTTTTTCCTCCTCCGCGATGACGCTGATCAATTCGTCCGTGATCTCCTCCGGATAACAGTACTGGATCCGGATCCACTGGATCCCCGGGATCCTGCACAGCCGCCGCAAAAGCTCCGGCAGCGTCTTCTTCCCATAGAGATCGACGCCGTAGAGAGTCGTCTCCTGAGCCACCAGGATCAGCTCTTTCACGCCCTGCTCCGCCAGCTTGCCCGCTTCCTCCAGAAGTCTCTCCATAGGAACGCTCCGGTAGCGTCCGCGCAGGCTAGGAATGATGCAGTAGGTGCAGCGCTTGTCGCAGCCCTCCGCAATTTTCAAAAAAGCGTAATATCCGCCCGTCGTGACGATCCGGTCCGCGTCCGGCAGCGGCAGCGCGTTCACATCGCCGAAGCGCTGGCTTTTCTCCCCCGCCAGGGCTTTCTTCAGCACCTCCGCGATCTCCGCAAAGGAGGACGTGCCGATCACTGCGTCCACCTCGGGGATCTCGTCCAGGATCTCCTGCCGGTAGCGCTCGGCCAGGCACCCGGCGACGATCAGTGCCCTGCAGGGACCGCTCTTTCTCCACTCTGCCATCTCCAGGATCGTGTTGACGCTTTCTTCCTTGGCGTCCCCGATGAAACAGCAGGTATTGATCAGGATCGCGTCCGCCTCGCTCTCGTCGTCGGTAAAAGAAAAACCGTCCGCCCGCAGAAGCCCCAGCATCCGCTCCGTGTCCACCAGGTTTTTATCGCAGCCCAGCGAAATGCAAAGTATTTTCATGCAGACTCCTTTTTCACAAAAAGGGGATGCAGCATCCCCTCTTACAGTCATCCGGCGGTATCGTCGTCCGCCGTATCATCCTCGCTGACGATCTTCACTTTCTGACGGTACAGTTCGTCTACCGCCACGGACAAAGGCTTCCGTCCGGCAGACGCAGTCATGGCTTCCTCGCCGGCGATCAGCTGGCGGGCCCGCTTAGCCGTAGCGATCACAATGGAATACCGGCTCTGGACCACCGGCTCCTCTCCCGGTTCCACGCCGCTGTTTACGGCCTGGATCAGATCATGGTAAGATGGATGTAACATAATCGATGCTCCTCTCTGTTTATGCGCACATTCCATACTATATGGAATGGAACTGCTAAATACTCAATGTTTCCCGGATTTGATCCACAAACTCCCGGTTCTGGGACAATCTGGCGTGCTGCGCCTGTATGATTCGGTGCATCTCCTCCACGCAGGCATCCAGATCGTCATTGATCAGCAGGTAATCATAGCTGTCCATGCCTTCAGCCTCCTCCCTGGCCCGCGCCAGCCTGGCCTGAATGACCTCCTCGCTCTCCGAACCTCTCCCCGCCAGCCGGCGCTTCAGCTCCTCCACGCTGGGGGCCGATACGAACAGCAAAAGCGCCTCCGGAAACTGCTGTTTCACTCTCCGCGCGCCCTGGATATCGATCTCCAGGATCACGTCCCGTCCGGCCTGCAGCTGCTCCGTCACATAGCCTCTCGGCGTCCCGTAACGGTGATTTACAAAGATCGCGTGCTCCAACAGCTGGTCCGTGTCGATCAGCCGCAAAAACTCCTCCTCGGACAGGAAAAAATACTCTCTCCCGTCCTGCTCCCCCTTTCTAGGAGGCCTGGTCGTGGCGGAAACAGACAGCGCGTAATTGTCATAGCGCGCCAAAAGTTCTTTCATCAAGGTGCCCTTTCCGGCCCCGGAAAATCCCGACACCACCGCCAATATTCCCTGCTTGCCCATATCTTCTCTCCTGTCCGGCGTTATTCGATGTTCTGTATCTGCTCCCGCACTTTCTCAATACCGGTCTTCAGTGCGATGGCCTTGCCGGAGATCTCCAGGTCGTTGGCCTTGGAAAGGATCGTGTTGGCCTCCCGGTTCATCTCCTGGGCGATGAAATCCAGCTTCCGTCCGACGCTGCCGCCCGCCTCCAGCTCTTTCTTCGTATTTTCAATGTGGCTGCGCAGCCGCACGGTCTCCTCGTCCACGCAGATCTTATCCGCAAAGATCGTCGTCTCCGTGACGATCCGCGCCTCGTCGACGGCGCTCCCCGCCAGAAGCTCTTTCACTTTCTCCGTCAGCTTCGCCCGATATTCCTCGACAATGGACGGGGACCTCTGCTCAATCTCGTCCACCAGCCGGAGCATCTCGTCCAGCTTGCTGAGGAGATCCTGCTTCAGATGCTCGCCCTCCCGGATGCGGGTATCGACGAACGCGCGCACCGCTTCCTCCATCGTGCCGGACAAAAGCTTCCACATGGAGTCCTCGTCCTCCGGCGTCTCCTCCATCGTCAGCACCTCCGGCATACGGGCCAGCCGCGACACGGTGATATCGTCGGTCAGGCCGAACTGTTCCCTCATCTTTTCAAAATATTCCATATACTCGGCAGCCAGGCGGGCGTCGTATTTGAGCTGCATCGTCTGCGACGTATAGTCCTCGTACGTGATATACACATCCACCTTGCCGCGCTGGATATCATTTTTCAGTAAATTACGGAGGGCGGCCTCAAAATAGTTGAATCGCTTCGGCATCTTGATGCTCAGATCCAGATAACGGTGGTTCACCGATTTGATCTCCACGGAAATCTTGTACTGATCCGTAACTTTCTCGCTCCTGCCGAAACCGGTCATGCTCTTGATCATCTGCGGGCCTCTCTTTCCTCATAGATAGTTTCCATTATAAGCCAAATGAATTTGCAAGTCAATGACTGAAAAAAGTTTTCATGAATCTCCCGCGGACAAAATAGATCCCGGCCATAGCTTTCTTCGCGCTTCTGTGATATAATGCTTTCCTGAGAAAACCGCAGCTGTTCGAAATCGATATGGAAAGGAACCAGACATGGCATTTGACGGAATCGTGATCGCAAATCTGACCAGAGATCTAAAGGAGCGCCTGGAGGGGGCCAAGATCGCCAAGATCGCCCAGCCGGAAAAGGACGAGCTCCTTTTTACCATTAAAAATTATAAAGACACTTACCGGGTGCTGATGTCAGCCAGCGCCGGCCTGCCCCTCATTTACTTTACGGACCGCAACAAGCCCGCACCCCTGACCGCGCCCAATTTCTGTATGCTGCTGCGCAAACACATCGGCAGCGGGCGCATCCTTTCGGTGGAACAGCCGGGCCTGGAGCGTGTTATCGAATTTACCATCGAGCACCTGGACGAAATGGGCGACCTCAAGCGCAAGCGGCTCATCGTCGAGCTGATGGGCAAGCACAGCAACATCATCTTCTG
>CANQYH010000096.1 GCA_947628025.1 uncultured Lachnospiraceae bacterium
TGGAAGTCAAGGCGAAACGTGTCGGCGGCGCTACCTATCAGGTGCCGCTGGAAGTAAAGCCCGAAAGACGCCAGGCATTGGCGCTTCGCTGGCTGACTACATTCTCCCGTAAGAGGGGCGAGAAGACCCAGGAGGAGAGACTGGCCAACGAGATTATGGATGCAGCGAATAACACCGGCGCTTCTGTGAAGAGAAAAGAAGATATGCACAAGATGGCAGAGGCGAACAAGGCATTTGCTCATTACAGGTTCTGATTGTTTAGGAGGAAGCACAATTGGCTGGAAGAGAATATCCGTTAGAGCGGACCAGGAATATCGGAATTATGGCCCATATCGATGCGGGTAAGACCACATTGACAGAACGTATTCTGTATTACACTGGAGTTAATTACAAAATAGGCGACACCCACGAGGGTACGGCTACCATGGACTGGATGGAGCAGGAGCAGGAGAGAGGCATTACGATCACTTCCGCTGCTACCACCTGTCATTGGACGCTGCAGGAGCAGGGCAAACCGAAGCCGGGCGCGCTGGAGCACCGTATCAATATCATCGACACGCCAGGACACGTTGACTTTACCGTGGAGGTAGAGCGTTCTCTGCGCGTGCTGGACGGCGCGGTAGGCGTTTTCTGCGCGAAAGGCGGTGTGGAGCCCCAGTCTGAGAACGTATGGCGTCAGGCTGACACCTACAACGTACCCCGTATGGCATTTATCAACAAGATGGACATCATGGGCGCTAACTTCTATGGTGCTGTCGAGCAGATTCGCACCAGACTTGGCAAGAATGCGATCTGTCTCCAATTGCCCATCGGCAAGGAAGATGAATTCAAAGGGATCATCGACCTGTTTGAGATGAAAGCCTATATTTACAATGACGACAAGGGCGAGGATATTTCCATTACGGATATCCCCGAGGATATGCAGGTAGACGCGGAGCTGTATCATACCGAACTGGTTGAGAAGATCTGCGAGCTGGACGACGATCTGATGATGGAATATCTGGAGGGCGAAGAGCCGTCCGTAGAGAACCTGAAAGCAGTGCTGAGAAAAGCGACCTGCGAATGTGCAGCGGTTCCTGTGTGCTGCGGCTCCGCTTACCGCAACAAGGGCGTTCAGAAGATGCTGGACGCGGTGCTGGAATATATGCCGGCTCCTACGGACATTCCGGCCATCAAGGGCGTGGACATGGAGGGCAACGAGGTCGAGAGGCATTCCTCCGACGACGAGCCGTTCGCCGCGCTGGCGTTCAAGATCATGACCGACCCGTTTGTCGGCAAGCTGGCGTTCTTCCGCGTATATTCCGGTACGATGAACGCAGGCTCCTACGTGCTGAACGCGACGAAAGGCAAAAAAGAGCGCGTGGGCCGTGTGCTGCAGATGCACGCCAACAAGCGGATGGAGCTTGACAAGGTTTATTCCGGCGACATCGCCGCGGCCGTAGGCTTTAAGATCACGACCACGGGCGACACGATCTGCGACGAGCAGCATCCGGTGATCCTGGAGTCCATGGAGTTCCCGGAGCCGGTCATCGATATCGCCATCGAGCCGAAGACCAAAGCCGGCCAGGGCAAGATGGGCGAGGCGCTGGCGAAGCTGGCGGAGGAAGACCCGACGTTCCGTACTTCGACCAACCCGGAGACGGGCCAGACCATTATCTCCGGTATGGGCGAGCTGCATCTGGAGATCATCGTAGACCGTCTGCTGCGTGAGTTCCATGTGGAGGCCAACGTAGGCGCCCCGCAGGTTGCTTATAAGGAGACGTTCACGAAAGCCGTGGAAGTGGACAGCAAGTACGCCAGACAGTCCGGCGGACGCGGACAGTACGGACATTGTAAGGTACGGTTCGAGCCCATGGACGCAAACGCGGATGAGACGTTCAAGTTCGATTCCGAGGTAGTCGGCGGCGCGATCCCGAAAGAGTATATCCCGGCGGTCGGCGAGGGTATCGAAGAAGCGGCCAAGGCGGGCATCCTGGGCGGGTTCCCGGTGTTGGGCCTGCATGCGACCGTATTCGACGGTTCCTACCATGAGGTGGACTCCAGCGAGATGGCGTTCCACATCGCAGGTTCCATGGCGTTCAAGGACGCGATGCAGAAAGCCGGATGCGTGCTTTTGGAGCCGATTATGAAAGTCGAAGTCACGATGCCTGAGGAATATATGGGCGACGTCATCGGCGACCTGAACTCCCGCCGCGGACGGATCGAGGGCATGGAAGATATCGGCGGCGGAAAGATGATCAAGGCGTTTGTGCCGCTTTCCGAGATGTTCGGTTATTCCACGGATCTGCGTTCCGCTACGCAGGGGCGCGGCAACTTCTCGATGTTCTTCGAGAAATACGAGCAGGTGCCGAAATCTGTGCAGGAAAAGGTATTAAGCGAAAGAAAAGGCGTGAAATAATTGCTGTTTAGGCTTGAAAAACGCAGACAAATAGCATATAATAATCATTAGCTTGGACTCAAAACCATATGGCGTCAAACGGCGCCGAAAAATGAAGCCCGGAAGGGGTTAATAAAGGAGGACTTTAGAAAATGGCAAAAGCAAAATTTGAGAGAACCAAACCGCATTGCAACATTGGCACCATCGGCCACGTAGACCATGGCAAAACCACTCTGACCGCTGCTATTACCAAGACGCTGCATGACAGGAACGGTACTGGCGAGTATGTAGAGTTCGATAAGATCGACAAAGCCCCGGAAGAGAGAGAGCGTGGAATCACGATTTCTACCGCTCATGTAGAGTACGAGACGGCGAAGAGGCACTACGCTCACGTAGACTGCCCAGGACATGCCGACTATGTAAAGAACATGATCACCGGCGCTGCTCAGATGGACGGCGCGATCCTGGTTGTTGCCGCTACCGACGGCGTTATGGCTCAGACGAGAGAGCATATCCTGCTGGCCCGCCAGGTAGGCGTTCCCTATATCGTAGTGTTCATGAACAAGTGCGATATGGTCGATGACGAGGAGCTGCTGGAGCTGGTTGACATGGAGATCCGTGATCTGCTGAACGAGTATGAGTTCCCGGGCGACGATACGCCGATCATCCAGGGTTCCGCTCTGAAAGCTCTTGAGGATACCTCCAGCCAGTGGGGCGACAAGATCCTTGAGCTGATGGATGCCGTGGACGAGTGGGTTCCGGATCCGCAGCGTGAGACCGACAAGCCGTTCCTTATGCCTGTTGAGGACGTCTTCACGATCACCGGCCGCGGCACCGTGGCTACCGGCCGTGTAGAGCGTGGTACTCTGAAACTGAACGAGAGCGTTGAGATCGTTGGTATCAGCGATGAGACCCGTACGACGGTTGTTACCGGTATCGAGATGTTCCGCAAGTTGCTGGATCTGGCGCAGGCCGGCGACAACATCGGCGCGCTGCTCCGCGGCGTTCAGAGAAATGAGATCGAGAGAGGCCAGTGCCTGGTAAAACCCGGCTCCGTAAAGTGCCATCATAAGTTCACGGCTCAGGTTTACGTCCTGACCAAAGACGAGGGCGGCCGCCATACTCCGTTCTTCAACAACTATCGTCCGCAGTTCTATTTCAGAACGACCGACGTAACCGGCGTCTGCGAGCTGCCGGCCGGCACCGAGATGTGCATGCCCGGCGACAACGTAGAGATGACCGTAGAGCTGATCCATCCGGTAGCTATGGAGCAGGGACTTCGCTTCGCTATCCGTGAGGGCGGCCGTACTGTCGGATCCGGCAGAGTTGTTACCATCATCGAATAATTCGGCTGAAGCACAGTAAGAAAGCTTCCGGGAAATTCCCGGGAGCTTTTTTTGACGGATGAAAGAAGTGGTAAAAAGGGACCGTTTTTTCGGATTGATTTTTTTGGAAGAGGGCTGTATAATTAATATAATACATTTTGTAATATTTTACAAAACGGAGGAGCCCGAAAGAGGTAAAACATGAAAAGCGTACTTTATTTGCTGAATATCCGTGTGGAAGGGATAAAGAATATCAAAAAAGAGGTTCGGCTTGATTTTTATAAGAAAACAGTAAACCGGGATTTTGATTCGAGCAGATACAGAGTGAAAGCGATCTATGGGGAAAATGGATCGGGGAAATCTGCGATTATTACGGCAGTCAAGATTTTTCGGGATCTGATCCTTAACAGTAATTATCTGAACGAATCGAAGACGCAGGCGTTTTTGGACGCGATGATCAATAAAACGACGAGGACCTTTCGCTTTGGTTGCGAATTTTTAGCGAATTACCAGGGAACTATGTTTGTATATGAATATTCGGTTTGTATAGCTCAAAATAAAGAAGGCTTTTTTGAAATTAAATCGGAGAATTTAAAAGTAAGGCGCGGCAGTTATATGAATAACCGTTATCTGCCGGTGTTTGAAAGCAGGGATGGAGAACTGCTGTATGTCAGCTGCGGGGACAGCCAAAAGGCGATATTGGAAAAGAAATCGGCGAATGTATTGTCGTCACATTCGTTTATATATGTGTGTGTTATGCATTTAAATTTTGATGAGATGAACCCGGATGATGCGCTGTCGGCCAGCCTGCTGGTATCGCATTCGGCAATATGTTTATGTTTAGCTGCATTGCTGAAAATATATCTGGGCGAAGAAGATCAGCATGATCTGTATTTCTTAAAAAGAGAGCTGATGGGGAATGAAGCGGAACGCCGGATCTTACGGGATAAACTTTTCCCCTATGAGGACTTTGCAAAGGCATTTTCCAGTGTAAATGAAAAACGGGTGGATAAGCGTTTTTTTAAGGAATATAAGGAAAAAGTCGGCCGCCTGACGCAGTTTATTAAAATCTTCAAATCGGATCTGGTGTCGATCGATATCGACGCGAAAGAAAACGGTGATACGTATGAGTGCGATTTAAATCTGAATTATGGGGAATACAGCATTAATAAAGAATTTGAAAGCACCGGCATAAAAAAACTGATTCGGTTGTTTGACTGTTTTACGGCAGCGAGTCTGGGCGGGATCGTTTTTATCGATGAAATGGATTCGAATCTGAATGATGTCTATTTGTGCAGGCTGGTCGAGTATTTTATGTATTACGGGAAAGGACAGCTGTGCTTTACTACGCATAATCTGGATCCGATGTCAGTGCTGAAAGAAAATAAATATTCGATTGACTTTTTATCAGGAGATAATCATCTTGTGCCGTGGATATCGAGAGGGAATGCCGTGCCGGAGAATTGTTATAAAAACGGTATGATAGAAGATTTGCCCTTTAATATAGATGCTACCGATTTTGTGGGGATTTTCGGGGAGTAAGAAGATATGGCGATTCAAATGATATTCTGTGTAGAAACGAACAGACGAGCGGATACGGACAGCATTTACATACAGGAAACGATCAACCATTGGTATACGGTGAGCAGGAAAGTAAAAATCAGTAAGATTTACATGAATTCAAAGGCAAAATATAATGCAAGAGAGGTCGTGAGAGGAATAGCCAGGATGTCAAAAGAGTTTGTGCTTGGCGAAAAGAAAGTGATCTACTGCATTGATACGGATCAATATGAACGGGATGCAGCGCGGGCTGCTGAGCTGAATGAGATCAGCCGCTACTGTAAGGATAAGGGGTACGATCTGATATGGTTTTGCCATGATGTAGAGGAAGTATTTCAGGGAAAGAAAATTTCGGATTCTCTGAAAGTGCAGGAAGCCAGTAAATTCAGGAGGAAAAAGATGATCGCGGAAATACAGGAGGCCAGATTATCCTGCGATGAAAAATATTCCTGCTCCAGCAATATACTAAATGTGCTGGATAAGTATTTGCTCAGAAAACAATGATGGAAAGGCCGCAGAAACATAACCGGGGAGACGGTCATTGCGGACAGATCTTTTTTATTATGCGCTTCATGGGAGGCAGGATTCCGATGAAGCGCATTTGCATGTTGCGTGATCTGCCGCTGAACTCTGAGGAGGCCGGTACGGTGCCAGTTATTTCCGGCTCCATCTCCCGGACGCTCCGCAGGGCAGCACGAGGCCGGTGTGGGTGACGGGAAGCCCCAGTTCGCCCGCCTGGACGCTGCCGCCGTGTTTTGCGGCGACTTCCAGTGAGAGGAAATAGGTCAGCACCGAGGGAGCCAGGCCGGTGGTGTAGGAGTTGATCAGGAAAAACAGGGGCTCGTCGGACAGGAGCTTGGCGCAGGAACGTACCAAGGGATGGATGGCGTCCTCGATCTTCCAGACCTCTCCTTTCGGGCCGCGCCCGTAGGAAGGCGGATCCATGATAATGCCGTCGTAGCGGCTGCCGCGGCGCAGCTCCCGCTCTACGAATTTCATGCAGTCGTCGACGATCCAGCGGATGGGAGCCTGCTCCAGGCCGCTGGCTTTGGCGTTTTCTTTGGCCCATCCCACCATGCCCTTGGACGCGTCCACATGGGTCACGTTGGCTCCGGCTGCCGCTGCCGCCAGGGTCGCGCCGCCGGTATAGGCGAACAGATTCAGCACGCGGACGGGACGGCCGGTATCGCGGATCAGCGGCCCGAACCAGTCCCAGTTGGCGGCCTGCTCGGGGAAGAGCCCCGTGTGCTTGAAGCTGAACGGTTTAAGATGAAACGTCAGTTCGCGGTAGCGGATGTCCCATTGCTCCGGCAGATCGAAAAACTCCCACTGTCCGCCGCCTTTGGAACTGCGGTGGTAATGGGCGTTGGGATGCGTCCATCCCCTGGCGGTCCGCGGCGTGTCCCAGAGGACCTGGGGATCGGGGCGCACCAGAAGATAATTCCCCCAGCGTTCCAGCTTTTCGCCTTTTGAGCAATCGATGACTTCGTAATCGTTCCATTTATCTGCCAGCCACATATCTGTTCCAACCTTTCGTTTGAGGATCCGGCCTGCGTGCCAATTTTATTTCCCTCTATTATAATAAGAAGCGGAAACGGCGTCAAGAGAAGAGCGGGGCCGGGACATTGCTAAAATGCGCGGCGTTCGGGCGCGGGAGAGACGCGGGCTTTCTGAAAGACTGTATAAAATGATAATCGTAATATAATTGAAAGATATAGATAGTTGCATTAATTCGAATACCCTGATAAAATAGAAAACAGTGGAGTTTGTATGATGTTACAAAGGAGCGTGTCAAAATGAAAAAGAGAGGGTTGCTGCTGGCGGCGCTGGCTGCCGCGATGGCAGTGGGAGCGGCTATGACGTCTCAGGCGGCCGGCTGGGTGCAGCGGAACGGAACCTGGGTTTACGAGGATTCGAACAATTCGCTGGTGACGAACGAGTGGAAGCGGGGCGCCGATAATCTGTGGCGTTATCTGGACTGGTCGGGCAAGATGGCGGTGAATACCTGGGTCGAGGACCAGTTTTATGTGGACCAGAACGGCGTTATGGTTTCCAAAACCTGGCTGCAGCTGGATCAGGATGTCAACGGCGAGACGGACGAGTCTCACTGGTACTATTTTCAGGATAATGGCAAGGCAGTGATGGACGCCTGGAAAAAGATCGATGGCAGGTACTATCATTTCAATGAAGAGGGCGCCATGGAGACCGGCTGGATCGAGGACAATATGTATTTCTGCGGCGAGAGCGGCGCGGCCAGGACCGGCTGGCAGCTTTTATATCCTCCGGAGGATGAAGATGATTACTGGGAGGATTCCTATTCTCCGTTCGACGATCTGGAGGGCAAGAGGTGGTATTATTTCAGCGCCACCGGCAAAAAATATGTTCCCTCGGACGACAGCGATTCGGATTATGTGGAGCGCCGCATTAATGGGGTCTATTATTGCTTTAACCGGAACGGCGCCATGCAAACCGGATGGGTCTACATGGGCTCGGACGACGCGGAAGACGATGAATCGATCGCGAATTATCATTTCTATGGTCCGGACGGCGGGATGATAACCGGTTTTTATTCCGCGGAACCGCCGGAAGATCTGTACAGCGATTATGAAAATACGGTAGAGTGGTTTTATTTTACCAAATCCGGAGCGCCTATAGTGGGCCCGAAAGAGGGAGAAGCATACACCAGCGATTTCCTGACGGTCAACGGTAAGACCTATCTGTTTAATGAAAAAGGGACCCCTGTGGGCGGCCTGCAGAAAGTAAAGCTGGGCAATCGTGAAAGCGATACCGCGGAAGAGGCAGACTGGACCACCTATTACTTCTATCCGAACGACCGTACGGCCGCGAAAGGAAAGGTAGAGGTCGAAGAGGCCGACGGCACGGAGGCGACGTATTATTTTGGCACCACGGGTAAAGGCTATACCGGCGTCTACGGCGGATATCTGTATTTCAAGGGCAAGCTGCAGAAAGCGGAAGAGGGCAGCCGTTACCAGCCGATCCAGGTTCTGGGCAAGACATATCTGGTGAATGCGTCCGGACGTGTGACGAAGAGTACTTCCGGCGTCAAGGATGTGGACGGTACGAAATACGCCACGGATAAGAACGGCATCCTGAAGAGCGTGGATGGAGAGCCCGCGGGCGACGGATGGGGCCGGGAACCGGATTATCCGTACTTTGATTATTGACCGGCTCTGAAAGGCGAGAATGATTGAGCGGCAGGCAGACTTGAGAGAGTCTTCCTGCCGCTTTTTGAGAAAAGCGCGGTCGTTTGCCGGAGATTCGGCACTCTGAAATTTTTGATGAATTTTCTTGAAAATTTCTCTTGCATTTCCAAATAAATTATGGTATACTCACAAGGCTGTGGCATGATAGCTGTGAAGCGTGAGGTTGCTGCCCGCATGAGGCAGGTTTTTCCGTGGAGCGAATGTCAAGTTGCGAAAACTGGCGACAAGTCACTGTACAGACAGAAATTTCTGCAAGACATATGCAGAGCGAGGGTGTCGGGACTATGAGAGTATAGGATACACCCGGAAGCGTGTACAGTCACCGCTTGTCGTACTTAGTTCAACGAGTGCGAAAAGGAGGCGACTTTTTTTATGGCAAGTCAGGTAATGAGGATCACATTGAAAGCGTATGACCACAAGCTGGTCGATCAGTCTGCTTCGAAGATCATCGAGACCGTAAAGAAAACGGGATCTCAGGTGAGCGGGCCGGTGCCGCTGCCCACCAAGAGAGAGGTGGTCACGATTCTGCGTGCAGTCCACAAAGATAAGGATTCGCGCGAACAATTCGAACAAAGGACCCACAAGAGGCTGATCGATATCACCGCTCCGAACCAGAAGACGGTGGAAGCTTTGTCCAGGCTGGAGATGCCCGCCGGCGTGTACATCGACATCAAGATGAAGCAAAAATAAAGCAAAATAACCGTCAGGTTATTTTGCGCTACGCAAACGGAGCGAAGCGGAGTTCGCGTTTCCCGTATTAATATGGAAGCAGCAAAGTAATTCCAGCGAAGCAGGCCTTTCGCGTTTCCCATATTAAATGGAAAAAGCGAAGTAATTCCGGCGAAGCCAGGCTCTTCGCCTCATCCCCGTTCCGGCGCAGCGCATCGGACGCATGTTTCAAAAAGAAAGGTGCGTCCCCCAAATATTTCAGAACCCAGAATAGTTTATATAGAAGCAACACTTGTTCCTGCATAGGGAATCAACATCTCCGGTCCGCCGGAGTCATAGTGTTCCACGTATATGACTGTTTCTAGGATGAACGCCGGACTTAGGTCCGATCGCGTTCCGCTGTAGACAAAACAGGAGGTAAAAGGAATGAAGAAAGCGATTTTAGCAACAAAGGTCGGGATGACCCAGATCTTCGGCGACAACGGAGTTCTGATCCCGGTAACCGTCCTTCAGGCCGGGCCCTGCAGCGTTCTTCAGGTAAAAACTGTAGAGAACGATGGTTACAAGGCAGTTCAGGTCGGCTTTGTGGACAAGAGAGCAAAACTGGTCAATAAGCCGTTAAAAGGCCATTTTGACAAAGCGGGCGTTTCTTATAAGAGATACATCCGCGAACTGAAATTAGAGAACGCCGAAGATTACTCCGTGAAAGACGAGATCAAAGCGGACATCTTCGCGGCAGGCGATAAGGTAGACGCCACCGCCATTTCCAAGGGCAAAGGTTATCAGGGCGCGATCAAGAGATTCGGCCAGCACAGAGGCCCCATGGCTCACGGCTCCAAGTTCCATCGCCATCAGGGTTCCAACGGTTCTGCCACAACCC
>CANQYH010000097.1 GCA_947628025.1 uncultured Lachnospiraceae bacterium
ATCGGCAGGACGAAAGAGACCGGCACGGAGATCAATTTCCTGCCGGATCCGGAGATATTCGAGAAGACCCGTTTCAAGGCGGACTGGCTGAAAAGCAGGATCCACGAGACGGCGTACCTGAATCCCGGACTGACCATTACCTACGAAAACAGGCGGCAGGGCGAGGAGGAGACGGAGGTCTTTTCCGAGCCGGAGGGCATTGTGGCATACGTCAAAGAACTGAACGCTGGGAAGACGCCGGTCCACGATCCGGTCTACTTTAAAGGGACCATGGACCATATCGAGGTGGAGGCGGCGTTCCAGTTCGTGGATACGTTCGAGGAGAATATCCTGGGCTTCTGCAATAATATTTTTACCCAGGAGGGCGGCACGCATCTGGTGGGCTTTAAGACCCGCTTTACGATGCTGATCAACAATTACGCCAGGGAGCTGGGAATCCTGAGAGAAAAGGATGCCAATTTTACCGGCGCGGATACGAGAAACGGCATGACCGCGGTGATCGCCATCAAGCACCCGGACCCCATGTTCGAGGGGCAGACTAAGACCAAGATGGCCAGCGCCGATGCCACGAAAGCGGTCTTTACGATCTGCGGGGACGAGCTGCAGATGTATTTTGACCGGAACCTGGAGACGCTGAAAGGGATCATCGGCTGCGCGGAGAAATCGGCCAAGATCCGGCGGGCGGAGGAGAAAGCGAAAACCAATCTTCTGACCAAGTCGAAATTTTCCTTTGACAGCAATGGGAAGCTGGCCAACTGCGAGAGCCGGGACGCGGAAAAATGCGAGATCTTCATCGTCGAGGGCGATTCCGCCGGAGGTTCCGCCAAGACCGCCCGGAACCGGATGTACCAGGCGATCCTGCCGATCCGCGGCAAGATCCTGAATGTGGAAAAGGCCTCCATGGACAAGGTGCTGGCCAACGCCGAGATCAAGACGATGATCAACGCGTTCGGTTGCGGATTTTCGGAGGGCTACGGCAATGATTTTGATATCGCCAAGCTCCGCTACCACAAGATCATCCTGATGACCGACGCGGACGTGGATGGGAGCCATATCGACACCTTGCTTCTGACGTTTTTGTACCGTTTCATGCCGGATCTGATCTACAACGGCCACGTTTATATCGCGATGCCGCCCCTTTTCAAGGTGATCCCGAAGAAAGGGCAGGAGCAGTATCTGTACGATGAGCGGGAGCTGGAAAAATACAGGCGGACCCACACGGGCGAATTTACGCTGCAGCGTTACAAAGGTCTGGGCGAGATGGACGCCGAGCAGCTCTGGGAGACGACGCTGGACCCGGAGCGGCGGGTGCTGAAGCGGGTGGAGATCGAGGACGCCCGCCTGGCTTCGGAGATCACGGAGATGCTGATGGGCAGCGACGTGCCGCCCAGGAGGCAGTTTATCTACGACCACGCCAACGAGGCGGAGATCGATACGCAGGCATAGCGGAAGCTTTATGATTTAAGAAAGACTGTGCATCAGGAGGCTACATGGCAGAGAAAATATTAACCACAGAATATTCGGAGGAGATGCAGCGCAGCTACGTCAATTACTCCATGAGCGTTATTACGGCGAGGGCGATCCCCGACGCCAGGGACGGGCTGAAGCCGGTGCAGCGGCGCGTTCTTTACGACATGAGCGAGCTGCATCTGGGACATGACAAACCCCACCGGAAATCGGCCCGTATCGTCGGGGATACGATGGGTAAGTACCATCCCCATGGAGATAGTTCCATCTACGATACGCTGGTGGTCATGTCCCAGGATTTTAAAAAGGGCATGGCGTTGGTGGACGGCCACGGCAATTTCGGCTCCATCGAGGGGGACGGGGCGGCGGCCATGCGTTACACCGAGGCCAGGCTCCAGAAATTCACGGAGGAGGTCTATCTGAAGGACCTGGACAAGACCGTGAATTTTGTGCCGAATTATGACGAGACGGAAAAGGAGCCGGAGGTGCTGCCGGTCCGCGTCCCGAACCTGCTGATCAACGGGGCCGAGGGCATTGCCGTAGGCATGAGCACCAGCATCCCGCCCCACAACCTGGGGGAGGTCATCGATGCGGTGCGGGCCTATATCCGCAACCCGGAGATCACGGTATCGGAGCTGATGCACTACCTGCCGGGGCCGGATTTCCCCACCGGCGGCATCATTGCCAATAAAAAAGAGCTGCAGGAGATCTATGAGACCGGCGTCGGCAAGATCCGGCTGCGGGGCCGGGTGGAGGTCGAACGGGGCAAACGGCGCTCAGACAAGGACAAGCTGATCATCCGCCAGATTCCTTATACCATGGTGGGGGCGGGCATCAACAAGTTTCTGTCGGACGTGGCGGAACTGGCGGAGTCGAAGAAGCTCCCGGATGTGACCGACATTTCCAATCAGTCCAATAAAGAGGGCATCCGCATCGTGCTGGAACTGAAAAAGGACGCCGACGCGGAGCGGATCAAGAATATCCTTTACAAGAAGACGAAACTGGAGGACACCTTTGGCGTCAATATGCTGGCCATCGTCGACGGGCGGCCGGAGACCCTGAACCTGAAGGGGATCCTGAAGAATTATCTGGATTTCCAGTATGAGAACAACGCGCGCAAGTACCAGGTGCTTCTGGACAAGGAGCTGAACCGCAAAGAAGTTCAGGAGGGACTGATCGCGGCCTGCGACGCCATCGACGTGATCATCGCGATCCTGCGCGGGGCGAAGAACCTGAAAGACGCCAAGGCCTGCCTGACGACCGGCGATACCAGCAAAATTAAATTTAAGTCTCCGGAATTTGAGAAAGACGCCAGGCAGCTGCGATTCACGGAGGCCCAGGCGACGGCGATCCTGGAGATGCGTCTCTACAAGCTGATCGGACTGGAGATCCTGGCGCTGAAGAAAGAATACGCGGAAACGCTGAAAAAGATCGAGGAGTACCGGCGGATCCTGGGCAGCCGGGAGGCCATGGACCAGGTGATCTTAGACGATCTGGCCGCGATTCAGGAGGAGTTCGCGATGGTCCGCATGACGGACATCGAGGACAGCCGGGAGGCCATTGTGGAGGAAGCCCCGGCGGAGGTCCAGGAGGCGGTATACGTCATGGACCGATTCGGCTACTGCCGGCTGCTGGACCGGGCCGTTTACGAGCGGAACCAGGAGACGGTGAACGGGGAGAATCCGTACGTCTGCGCTTGTCTGAGTACCGACAAGATCTGCATTTTTACCGATCTGGGCTATATGCACCAGGTCAAGGCGGCGGACATCCCGTTCGGCAAGCTGCGCGACAAGGGGACGCCCATCGAGAATATCAGCAAATTCGACGGCAAAAAGGAGCGCATCCTGTACCTGACCACCCAGGGCGGTATGGCGGGGAAGAAGCTGCTGTTTGCAACGGATTCTGCCCTGGTCAAGCAGGTGCCGGCGGAAGAATTTGTCACCAACAACCGTTCGGTGGCTTCGACGAAGCTGCAGGACGGGGAGAAGCTGGTCTGCGTGCGGCCCGCCTCGGGAGGCGACGCGGTGCTGCAGACCGCGGACGGATACTTCCTGCGGTTCTCCTCCGACGAGATCGGCGAGATGAAGAAAAATTCCCGCGGCGTCCGCGGCATGAAGCTGGAAAAGGACGACCGGCTGGAGCATCTGTACCTGGTGAACGAGGACCAGACCGTGGTATTTAAGAAGAAAGAGATCCAGTTAAACCGCCTGCGGGTGGCCAAACGAGACGGAAAAGGGACGAAAGCGAGGGTGTAGGCGCTGCCGGATCGATGGAAAAGCAAGCGGTTCGGCTTGAATGGAAAAAGAAAGTAAATGCCAGATTAATGAGGTGATCAGTATGAAGATTCAGACATTGAAATTAAACCGTTTTATGTTGTTTGAGGATGTTGAGATAGAATGGTCAAAGAATATAAATGTGATCTGCGGAGAGAACAGCACCGGAAAGACGACCCTATTAAAGGTCATGTATTCTTTGCTGAAGCCGGTCAGCAGGGAATATTCCGAAGCCGCGACGAAAGAAGCGGAAGAACGATTATTTGTGGAGAAGCTTCAGGGCGTTTTTCGGCCGGATGATATGAAGATCGGAAGACTGGTAAGCCGTGTGCAGGGGAGCGATCGGGCGGATTTTTCGATCGTTATGGATCATAACCAAAAAATATCTGTGGGGTTTGGGAACCGGCAGGAGAATCATGCGGATATAAAGACGGAGCTGAATGCGGAAAGGAAAAAATTTGACGTAATCTATATTCCGACAAAGGAAATGATCTCGACGACTCAGCATTTTAATACGCTTTATGAGGAATATCATATTGATTTTGAAGAGACGTATTATGATTTGAATAAGCTGCTGGACAGGCCTTTGTCAAAAGGGCCTAATACAAGCGAGCAGAACGAGGTGCTTCGCAGTTTTGAAGATATTATGAAAGGACAGATCGTTCAAAGAAACAAAAAATTCTATCTTCGGATCAAGGGAGAAGGAGAATTTGAAATGGGCCTGGTATCGGACGGTTATCGAAAATTGTCCATGATCATTTATATGATCCTGTCAGGCAGTTTAAACCGGGATGCGGTTTTGTTCTGGGATGAGCCGGAAACGAATATGAACCCCAAGATGATCCGTCCGATTGTAAAAGCCCTGACGGTTCTTGCCCAAATGGGTGTGCAGATATTTGTTACGACCCATGATTATTTTGTGCAGCAGGAATTTAACATGCGGATGGCATATCCGGAATTAAATCCGAATCATTTGGATATACGCTTTTTTTCCTTATATCGGGAACCGGACTCGAATAAACTGGCATACGAAATGAAAGAAACCGCTTCAGATCTGGAACATAATGCGATTATGCAGGAATTTGATGAAATGTACGACAGGGAGCAAGGGTTGATCTATGATATTTGAGGAAAGCAGGATAAGGTTCCGTTTTCCGGACACATGTAAAACGATAAAATTTGATGACAGCGTGTATTACAAAAAATTATTTAATATGTTTCCGGGGGCAAAAGGCGTGGATTTTGTCTCTGTAACCAGTAAATTTGCGGCTTTTATAGAGATCAAGAACTGTTTAGGCGACGAGGGAAACTGCAGGTGGCGGATTTTTCCTGATGATAAAAAGATGGAAACATCGCACACGGAAGTGGATTTAAAAGGAAAGCACAGTCTGGATATTGAGATCACGGAGAAAACCGCCATGACCCTGGCCGCGTTAGCCGGCGCTGTTTCTCATAAGGATACAAATCAATCTTCGGAAGAAATAGGAGAAATGGCGGAGAAGATTTTTTTGAATTATCTGGCGGACCCTAAAAAGATAAAATATGTGATCTTATTTCTGGAAGGAGATTTTGGCAGTCATACGAGGAGCAAGAAAATGATCATGTCCGATCTGCAGAAGAGCATCCGTAAGAAAATGAGATGGCTGAATTGTAAAGTTTCGGTAGTAGATTCCGATACATACGATCCGAGAATATTTCAGATCGGTGATGAAAATGCAAAAAAATCAATTTGAGGAGGGTATCATTATGGCAAACAAAAACGTACCGACCCCGCACATCGAGGCATTGGAGGGCGAGATCGCCGAGACGGTCCTGCTGCCGGGCGATCCGCTGCGGGCCAAATTCATTGCGGACAACTTCCTGACGGATGTGAAGCAGTTCAACAGCATCCGCAATATGCTGGGCTTCACCGGCTATTACAACGGGAAGCGGGTATCGGTCATGGGCACGGGCATGGGGTGTCCGTCCATCGGCATTTATTCGTATGAGCTGATCCATTTCTACGGGGTGAAGAACCTGATCCGCGTGGGCACCGCCGGGGCTCTGAGTCCCAAATGCAAGGTGCGGGACATGGTCATCGGCATGGGCGCCTGCACGACCTCCAATTACGTGCGGCTGTTCGGCCTGCCGGGGGATTATTCCTGCATCGCCAGCTACGAACTGCTGGAGAAAGCGGTGGCGGCCGCGAAAGAGCTGGGGATCCCTTATCATGTGGGCAATGTGCTCAGCTCGGATATGTTCTACGCGCCGGACAAGCAGGTGAGCGGCGGCATGACCTGGGCTGATATGGGCGTGCTGGCTGTGGAGATGGAGGCCGCGGCTCTTTACAGCAATGCGGCGGCGGCGGGCGCCAACGCGCTCTGCATCTGCACGATCTCCGATTCCGCGATCACCGGCGAAGTGACGACGGCGGAGGAGCGGCAGAAAACATTTACGAATATGATGAAGGTAGCGCTGGCGCTGGCGTAGGCGGCGCGGCGACAGGAGGACGCTGCCGGCGGAGAACGACGGACGTGCCGGTCCGCCGGCGGCGGGAGGGGGAGAAAGATGCGGCGCTGTGCGTGGGTGAATCTGAAGAATCCGCGGTACGTCCGCTACCATGACGAGGAGTGGGGCGTGCCGCTGCATGACGACCGGGCGCTTTTTGAGCTCCTGATCCTGGAGACGTTCCAGGCGGGGCTTTCCTGGGAATGTGTGCTGAATAAGCGGGAAGCGTTCCGGCAGGCTTACGACGGGTTCGAGATCGAAAAAGTCGTCCGGTATGGGGAGGAAAAATGCGCGGCGCTCATGGCCGATGCGGGGATCATCCGCAACCGGCGCAAAATAGAGGCCAGTATCGCCAACAGCGTCGTGTTTCGTCAGATCCAGGTGGAGTTCGGTTCGTTTGACGCCTATATCTGGGGGTTTACCGGCGGACAGACCGTCGCGGAAGATTACCGGCTGCGGACGACGTCCCCGCTTTCGGATGCGGTAGCCGGGGATCTGAAGCGCCGCGGGATGCGGTTCGTGGGCTCGACGACGGTCTATGCGTATCTGCAGTCGATCGGCGTGATCAACGGTCACGGGGCGGAGTGTGAGCTGTGCGGGACGAACGAAAGCGGCGCGAGGACTTCCGTGTGAACGAGCGGAGGGCGTAGGACCGGTTATTTTCGTTTTTACTTGACATTCTCGATAATCGAGAATATAATAATGATAAGAATCGGTGAAGCCCGGAGGCGGCCGTGCCCGCGCGGGCTTTCATTTTTACCTGCTATTCTCGAATATCGAGAATAATAGCGCGGCCGGAGCTTTTTGTAAAACGCGGCCGCGGAAACTGATCCGGAGAGGAGGGAAACCGGTGCCCAGAGCGAAATTTCAGACGCTGACGGAGCAGATGTTTTACATCCTGCTGTGTTTAAAGCACGAATGTTACGGCATGGATATCCTGGACCGGGTCCCGGCCATGACGGGGAACCGGGTGAATGTGGGCTCCGGTACCCTCTACAATCTCCTGGAACAGTTCCTGGAGGAGGGGATGATTCGGGAGACGAAAGTGGAGGGACGGCGGCGCAGCTATATCCTGACGGAGCGGGGACAGGAGATGCTGGATCGGGAATATGAGCGGATATGTGCCCAGGCCGAGGATTACCGGACCTACAGTTAGACGCCTGCCGGAGCCGGGAAGTCTCTTCGGCTGCGGAATTGGCCGTTTCCGGGTAGTGTCCGTGAAACGCAGCCCGGGAATGGCACGGGGACGCACTGAGCAGCGGCAGAAACGATCCGGGAAACGCGGCAGCATATTTTTCCGTTTCTGGTTTCATGCAGCAGAGAACCACAAGGATTCCGGCAGTTCCGGATTAGGGGGGATTGAGATGAAAGAGAAAAAATACAGGCTCGAATTCTGGTGCTTTTATGACCGCAGGGGGATCGAGAAACATCTGGAAAAAATGGCCGCGAAAGGCTGGATGATCGAGCGCATTTCCAAGCTGGGCTGGGTGTACCGCAGGACGGAGCCGCGCAGGGTGCACATTGCCGTGGCGTATTATCCGAACGCCTCGGAGTTTGATCCGGAGCCGGACGAGGCCCAGCGGGAGTTCTGGGATTACTGCGCCCATACCGGCTGGGAGCTGGTCTGCCAGTGGGCCCAGATGCAGATCTTCTGCAATGAACGCGAGGATCCGACGCCCATCGAGACGGATCCGGCCACGGAGGTGGAGACGCTTCACCGGGCGATGAAGAAAAATTTCCTGCCGGTTTACGGGATCCTGCTTTTGCTGACGGCGATGGAGGGAGCGATCCTGTGGGGGCGGCTTTGGAAAGATCCCATCGGTTTTCTCAGTGACGTTTCCCTTTTGACCAGCGGGAGTATTTTCCTGCTCCTGTTCCTTTTGTGCGCCGTGGAGATCGCGGCGTATCTGATCTGGCACAGCCGGGCCAAAAAGGCGGCGGAGCAGGGCATGTATCTGGAAACGCCGGAGATGGGCATCCTGGAGAGATGCGTCACGGCTGCGACGGCGGCGATCTTTGCCGTGTGGATCTTTTGCAGCATCATAAAAGGAAGCGGTCTCATGCGCGGGGTGTCTTTGGCGATGTTCGGATATATGGCCGCGCTGATTTTGCTGGTCAATGGGTTCCAGCAGTTCCTGAAGCGAAAAAAAGTCTCACGGGAAACGAACCGGACGCTGACCATAGCCGCCAGCTTCGCGCTGGCGTTTGCGATGATGGGAACGATCACCTACATCTTCGTGCGGTTCGGGCACAGCCTGTTTGAGGGGGATGTGGAGACTTATGAATACAATGGGACGAGCTTCCGCCTTTACCGGGAGGAGCTGCCCCTGCGGCTGGAGGATCTGACGGAGGGAGAATATGACGGCTTTATCCGGGGAAAAGAGGAGAACGAGTCGTTTCTGCTGGACGTCCTGTCTGCGTCCCACCGGCCCCGTCTGGACGCGGAGAATTTTGCGAAACTGCCGGATCTGCGGTATACGGTGGTGCGGGTGAAATGGCCGTTCCTCTATGAGATGTGCCGCCGGGAGCTGATCGCGGAGGACGACGAGCTGGACGATCCGAAGATCCCGGAGGGATTCAAACAGTTTTACGCCGTGACGAAAGCCGGGCCTTGGGGAGCGGAGGCGGCCTACCGTCTGACGGATCAGAATCTGGGGCCTTTAAACGAGTACCTGCTCTGCTATGAGACGAGACTGGTGCAGATACGGCTGGACTGGGAACCGGACGAGGCGCAGATGGCCGTGGTGGGAGAGAAGCTGGGAGGCGTTTCGGGAGGCTCCGGACAGGACGGCAGTTCCGGCGGGTGATCCCTGCCGGGCCATCCGGTTTCCGGCCGCCAAAGAAATGCCGCGCCGCCGCATAGTTTTCGCCGTCCGTTCATAATAGATAAGGAAACGACATTCTGTGGGGGGCGCCCATGCAGGACCAGAAATTGGAAAATCTGCTGAATCTGGCCTTGGAGGCCGATCGCGAGGAGCTGGCCCGGTCGGAGGAACTGTCGGCGGGATACGATGCGGAAAACAGGACCTGGGAGCTGATCGTAAAACACAGCGGGCCGCTGCCGGAGGCGTATCAGGGCGAACGGCTCCTGAACAATTATTCCATACTGCGTGTGAGCAAAGCAGAGGTCGGCGCGGTGGCCGCCCTGCCCCAGGTTGAATATGTGGAAAAGCCCAAGAGACTGTACTTTGCCGTGGATCAGGCCAGGTCGGTCTCTTGTATTTCGTCCGTGCAGGCGGCAGGCAGCGCCTATGCGCCGGATCTGACGGGGAAAGGCGTATTGGTCGCGGTGCTGGATTCGGGGATTGATTATTTTCATGAGGATTTCCGCCATGCCGACGGGACCACGCGGATCGCGCTTTTGTGGGACCAGGTCCTGGGAAAGGCGTTTACCAGGGAAGAGATCAATGAAGCGCTGGCTGCGGGCAGCCGCTCGGAGGCCGGAGCGCTGGCGGGGTCTTTTGACGGCAGCGGCCACGGGACGGCGGTGGCGGGGATCGCCGCGGGAAACGGCCGGGCGAGCGGCGGCCGGTACCGCGGTGTGGCCTACGAGAGCGAGCTTCTGGTGGTCCGGCTGGGAACGGCGGGCCCGCAGGGCTTCCCCAGGACCACGGAGCTGATGCGGGGACTGGATCAGTCGGTCCGCTACGCGGCGGCCGCGGGAAAGCCTCTGGCGGTCAATATTAGTTTTGGCAATACCTACGGTTCCCACGACGGGACCAGCCTGCTGGAGACATATATCGACGGGGCCGCCGGTTACGGCCGCACGTCTGTCGTGATCGGGA
>CANQYH010000098.1 GCA_947628025.1 uncultured Lachnospiraceae bacterium
GCTGCCGGTGATCGTGAGCGAGTATGGGATCTGCGACGCCAGCGGCAGCGGCGCCATCGACGAAGCGGAGGCGGACGCATGGGTGCGGGAGATGGACCGCTGCGGCGTCAGCTATGTGGCGTGGAACCTTTCCAATAAAAACGAAACCTCCGCGATTCTGAAAAGCTCCTGCAGCAGGACCGGCGGGTTTTCGGACAGTGATCTGAGCGATTCGGGGAGATGGCTGAAAAATATGCTGGCGGCCGGCGGGACCTTGGGCGGTACGGCGGAGAAAGCGGGCAGTCCGGCGGGGACCGGAAATGTGCAGACCGGGGAGAAAGCTTTGGAGACGGAACGCACGCAGGCGGGAGACGGGATGACTGGCGGCGGGAGCGATCCGGCCGGAGCGGGCGCCGCGGTTCCCGGAAATGTACGGCCGGAGGCGGATACCCGGATGATCTCCGAAAACGGCTTATCGATGGCGCTGTCCGTGGTTGGAACATGGGAATCGGGCGGCGAGACGTACACGCATTATACGATGAAGCTGACGGACACATCCGGCGCGGCGCGGGAACAATGGAGCGTATCGGTTCCATTTGCTTCGGAGTTCCGGCTGACTGACAGCTGGAACGGCGATTTTGCCGTGAACGGGCGGACTTTGACGGTTTCGTCTAAATCCTATAACGGAACGATACCGGCGGGCGGAACGGTTTCGGATATCGGTTTTATCGTGGCGAGTGCGGGCAGCGAGGCGGTTCCGGCGCAGTGAAGAAAGCCGGGGAGGCGCGAAAACGGGAGCGGTTACGGCGAAACAGAGACGGTTTCTGCCCAAAAAGAGCGGCCGCGTGGATTGTGCGGGAATGTGGCCCTGGTATAAATTAAGAAGAGAAACGCCGGCGACGCCTGCACCGTTTGGCGAGCGGCATAAAAAGAATGCGGAGGATAAAGCAGATGAAGATATCTTTGGGCGGAACATGGAGTGCGGAGATCGGGGACGGTACGGTTTACGCCGTGACGCTTCCGGGAACGCTGGATGAGAACGGGATCGGCCATGAAGACCATGGAACAGGCCGGTTTACGAGGCGGCACACCTGGGAGGGCGAGGCGCGGTTTTCCCGAAAACTGGACGGCGGTCTCTGGCAGACGGTCCAAAAAGAGATGACAGAGGGAAAACGGGTTTTCCTGGATGTAGAACGCGCGCGCGTGCTGCGTCTTCTGGCGGACGGGCGGGAGATCGAGGATTTCACAGAGCCGTCCATCAGCACCCGGCACATTTTTGAAGTGACGGATCTTCTGCGGGAGGGGAGCGAGCTGACCCTGCTCTCGGACAACCGATATCCGGGACTGCCGCGGGAGGCGATCGTTTACGCGTCCGCGGCCACGGACGAGACGCAGACCAACTGGAACGGGATCCTGGGAGAATTCTGCCTGCGGACGGAGCGGCATGTGTTTGCGGACCGGATCCGCGTGTATCCGCAGGGGGACCGGCTGACGGTGAAGCTGGAGATCTGCGCCACCCGGCCTTACCGCGGGACGGTGCGGATCGATTGTACCGCGCTGCGGGAAAGAGCGGAAGCGGAGGTAAGTGTAAGAGAGCCGGAAGTGGATCGTCCTGCGGATGGATACTGTGACAGAGAGCCCGGACAGGAAGAGGCGCGGCAGCGGGAGACGGACTTGCCCGCGGACGAATGGTGCGGTGAAGAACACGGACAGGAAGCGATGTGCTGTCGGGAGGCAGCCCATTCTGCGGACGAACGCTGCTGGCACGGTCCTGTCTCTCACCGCTCGTTCAGGCAGGAGCTGGTCTTCCGGGATCTGCCTCTGCGGGCGAGGACGGAGCGCTGGGATCTGGGAGAGGGCAGTCTCTATAAACTGACGGTTTCTCTGACGGACGGCGAGGCGAAGACCGTGACCTTTGGTTTGAGAGAGTTCGGTGTTGATGATAGCGGGCGTCTGACGATCAACGGGCGGCGGTTCTTCCTGCGGGGCGAGGCCAACTGCGCGGTGTTTCCGGAGACGGGCTATCCTCCGATGACGGCGGACGAATGGCTGGATATCCTGGCGAAGTACCGTTCCTACGGAGTCAACTGTATGCGGTTTCATTCCCATTGTCCGCCGGAGGCCGCGTTTGAGGCGGCGGACCGGATCGGGATGCTGATGCAGCCGGAGCTGTCTCATTGGGACCCGAAACACGCCTTTGAATCGGAAGAGAGTTTCCGCTATTACCGGACGGAGCTGGCGCAGATATTGGATATGCTGGCCAACCACCCGTCTTTTGTGATGATGACGTTTGGGAATGAATTGTGTTCGGGCGAGCTCGGACAGGAGCGGGCGCTGCAGCTGCTAAAGCTGGCGCATGAGACGGACCCGACCCGCCTTTTCGCAGTCGCGTCCAACTGGGAATACGGCCAGAAGCGCTGGGACGCGGAGAATGATTTTTATACCTCCAGCAATTTCCATCAGTGGAACCTGCGGGGAGCGTTTGCCGGAATGGGCGGCTATATCAATCACAGCTACCCCTGCGTGGCGACGGATTATGAGGAAGAAATGGCGCGGCTGCGGCAGGAATACGCGGGGCCGGTCTACAGCTTCGAGGTAGGACAGTTTGAGATCCTGCCCGATTTTAGGGAGCTGGAAGCGTTCCACGGGGTCACCGAGCCGGCGAATCTCCTGAAAGTCCGGGAACGGATGGAGGAGAAAGGGCTGGACGGCGTCTGGGAAAAGTATGTGGAGGCCACGGGAGAGCTGTCGCTGCTGGGCTACCGGGAGGAAGCGGAGGCGGCGATGCGGACCGGTTCCATGTCGGGGATCTCCCTGCTGGGGATCCAGGATTTTCCGGGGCAGGGGACCGCGCTGGTGGGGATGATGGACTCCCATCTGCAGCCGAAGCCCTATGATTTCGCCCGGCCGGAGCGGTTTCGGAGCTTTTTTGCGGACCAGCTGCCGCTTGTGCTGCTGCCGAAGTATACCTGGGAGAGCGGCGAGACGCTGCGTGCCCAGGTGCGGATGGCAAACTACGGGCGGGAAACGATAGAGGACGAAGTGCATTATGTGCTGACGCAAATGGACGGAGACGCAGGGGACGGCGCGGTGGCCTGTACCGGGGAAAATACGGAGCATCCGGTTATGCTGCAGGCCGGAACGAGCGACAGGGATGCCTGTGCGGATCGGCAGTCAGCCGTCCGGAAAAAGGTTCTGGTCCGCGGCAGGCTGCCCCGGGTGAGCTGCCCGCCGGGGAAGCTCACGGACGCGGGCGCGATCGAGATCGGCCTGGGCCGCCTGTCATGGAAAGAACCGGTCCGTCTGGATCTGGCGGTCAAGATCGGCGGGACGGCCAATCATTATCCGCTCTGGGTCTATCCGCCTGTGAAGCCGGTATGTCCCGACGGGGTCTATGAGGCGCGGTACCTGGACGAAAGAGCAAAAGAGGTGCTGGCGGCGGGCGGCAAGGTATATCTGTCTCCGCCCTCGTCGAAGGAGGCGCTGCCGGAATCGATCCAGGCCCAGTTTACGACGGATTTTTGGTCCGTGGGCACGTTCTCCGGGCAGGAAGGCGGCATGGGACAATGGATCGACAGCGGGCACCCGCTGTTTTGGCATTTCCCGACGGAATTTCATACCGACTGGCAGTGGTGGCCCATGGCGAACCGGCGGGCGGCGATCCTGCCGGAGCGGTACGAGGCCATCGTGACGGAGCTGGACAGCTATGCGTATCTGCGTCCCATGGCTCAGATGCTGGAGTGCCGCTGCGGGAACGGGAAATTATTGTTTTCCTCCATGGGACTTCAGGACCTGCAGCAGTATCCGGAGGCGCGGGCGCTTCTGGACGCGGTCTACCGTTATATGGCTACGGAAGAATTCGCGCCCAAGCAGGAGATCGAAGAGGCGCTTTGGGAGCGGCTGGTGCGGCCCGTGCAGACTGGAGCGTAACGCCGCGCCGGTGCGGATGTATTATGAAAAACAGTCTGCGTATGCCGGAGCGGATGATATTTATGGAAAACAGTATACACATGCCGGATGGAAAGGAGCAGCGGACATGGCAGGATATTTGTTTGTGCATTTTACCGGTGACCATGCGGACGGGGAGCAGATCTGTTTTTCCCTGAGCCGGGACGGTCTGCACTGGGAGGATCTGAACGGCGGACAGCCGGTTTTGCGGTCCGGGATCGGAGAAAAGGGCGTCAGAGATCCGTTCCTGATCCGGGACCCGAAAAAAGGGACCTATTATCTGATCGCCACCGATCTGTGCATCGGAGCCGGGAAAGGCTGGGATACCGCCCAATACCGCGGCAGCCGGGACATCATTGTCTGGGCCTCGGAGGATCTGGTTCATTTCCGCGGGCCCTGGAACGTCACCGTGGGTGTGGAAGACGCGGGCTGCGTGTGGGCCCCGGAGGCGGTGTACGACCGGGAAACGGAACGGTTTTTCGTATTTTGGGCCTCGATGGTCCGGCGCAGGGACGACGCGGCGCCGAAGCAGCGGATCTTCGCGGCGTATACGGAGGATTTCTGCAGCTTTTCGGACCCGTTTATTTATATGGAAGCGGAGAACCATCTGATCGACATGACCATCGTGGAGGAAGACGGCTGGTATTACCGGTTCATGAAAGACGAGACGACGAAGACGATCCGCCTGGACCGGTCCCGCTGTCTGGCCGGGCGGGACTATGAGAACCGCTATTCGGAGGTGCTGGCGGGCCTTTACGGCGTCGAGGGACCGGAATGTTACCGTCTGGACGACGGGAGATGGTGCCTGATCGTGGATCAGTTCGCGGCGCAGAAAGGCTATCTGCCCATTGTGTGCGGCAGCCTGGAAAAAGGAGATTTCCGGATCCTGGCGCCGGAGGAATACGATATGGGGGTTTCCAGGAAGCGGCACGGCGGCGTCGTGAGGCTGACGGATGCGGAATATGAGCGGCTGCGGGCCTGCGATTGGCGGTAAAAAGCGCGGCCGGACCGGAAAGAGAGGACAGAGAATACATGAGCGATACATTTCAGGAATATCGGAAGTCGGAGATCCTGCGGGGTCATCTGAAACTGGGCGGCGGCAGTCCCCGGGGCGGGCGCATCGAGGTGAACAGCCTGTACCTGGAGCGGGACGGGCGGCCGTGGATCGGCGTGATGGGAGAATTCCATTTTTCCAGATACGACAGGGAGAAATGGTACGAGGAGCTGTGCAAGATGCGGGCCGGAGGGATCACCATCGTCTCTACTTACCTGTTCTGGATCTATCACGAGGAGACGGAGGGAGAATTTGATTTTTCAGGGCGGCAGGATATCCGCGCGTTTATCCTGGAGGCACAGAGGGCAGGTCTGGAAGCGGTGATCCGCGTCGGCCCATGGGCCCATGGCGAGTGCCGCAACGGCGGCCTGCCGGACTGGATCCTGCAAAAACCCTATCCGGTGCGGCAGGACCATCCGGATTACCTGGAAAAAGTGCGGATCTGGTACCGGAAGATCGGCGAGCAGGTGAAAGGACTGTTTTACGGGGACGGAGGCAATATCATCGGGGTTCAGCTGGAAAATGAACTGGTGGACCAGCCGGAGCATCTGCGGACCTTGAAAAAGATCGCGCAGGAGGAGGGGCTGATTGCGCCGCTTTATACGGTCACGGGCTGGAACAGCCGCTATGGGGCGAAGATCCCGGAGGACGAGGTGCTGCCGGTGTTCGGCGGCTATCCAGAAGCTCCGTGGGCGAACCATCTGGATCCGCTGCCGCCCAGTCCCCGCTACGTTTTTGACCGGAACCGGAACGATTCGGCCATCGGCGTCGATGTGATGAAAGATACGGATAAGGACGGCTGGCGTCTGCCTTACGAGCGGTACCCGTTCGCGACCTGCGAGCTGGGCGGCGGTATGCAGGCGACCCACCACCGTCGGCCCATTGTTTCCGGCATGGATATCTACGCGCTGGCCCTGGTGAGCCTGGGCAGCGGCAACAATCTGCCCGGCTACTATATGTACCATGGCGGCACCAATCAGATCGGCCGTTATTCCACACTGCAGGAATCGAAAAAGACCGGCTATCCCAACGATTATACGATCCTGTCCTACGATTTCCAGGCGCCGCTCTCGGAGTACGGGGAGGTCCGGGAATCGTACCGGCTCTTAAACCTGCTCCATTTGTTCCTCGAAGATTTCGGCGCGCTGCTGGCCCCGATGGAACTGACGGAGTGCCGCAGGAAAGCGCTGCCGGAAGATACGAAGACGCTGCGCTGCGCCGCGCGTACCGACGGGGAGAAGGGATTCGTTTTCGTGAACCATTACAGCCGCCTGCAGGAGCTGGAACCGGCGGAGGCGGAATTTGAGATCTGCGGCGTCTGTTTCCCGGCAATCGCGGTGGATGGAGAGATCGGATTCTTCCTGCCGTTTCGGATGCCGCTGGGGGATACGGAGCTGGAGTGCGCCACGGCTCAGCCTATCTGCCGCAGCGGAAACACATATTTCTTCGCGGCGGTGCCGGGCATCGCGCCGGAATACCGGTTCGCGGACGGAGAGACCGTGCGCGCGGCGGCCTGGGAAACAGAGAGAAAATCGGGCGGAGCGGAGGGAAAGATTGCTACGAAGCTGCAGCCGGGAGACGGCACAGGATCAGGCAAAGTAAGCCCCGGCCGGTGCGGATTCACGAAAAGCGGCGTCCGCATCGTCACGCTTTCCTGGGAAGAAGCCCTGTACCTGCGGCGTCTGGACGGCGAGGTCGTGCTGGGGGACCGCTGCGACCTGTACCGGACGGACGGCGAGATCCGCTGTGTGCAGGAGGGCAGTTTTTCTTACCGGCGGTGGACCGGCGAGGGCTGGGAAGACTGCGCTGTGGAGAGACCGTTCTCCCAGGCGGAGCTGCGGATGGAGGAGATGCCAAAAGCGCCTTGCATCCGGGAGTTTGCAGATTATGAGGAAGAGCTGCAGCTGGGCGGAGCGCGCAAATTGACCTGGAAGAAGCTGACGGTCAGCGGTCCGCAGGGGTTCGTGGAGATCCCCGATGCCTGCGACACGGCCCAGATCTATGTGGACGGGCGGCTGGCGGCAGATCAGTATTATTACGGAAAGCCCTGGCGGATCCCGGCGAAGCTGCTTTACGGGAAAGAGTGCTGGCTGGTATATTCGGAGATGAAAGACGATTTTTACCGGGAGTTCTGAAAATGCGGCGCGAAAATCTGTAAAATGGAGAGACAGGCGCGGGGATGTGCTTATATGCGCATCTCCGTACCTGTTTTTCGGTTGCCGGCACGGCCGCATCTCCGCATCTGTCTTGTCGCTGTGCCGACGGAGTCCGCGAAACATTCTGTATCTCAGCGATTCTCCGATAGAATAGGCCGTCCTGCGACTGCATTGGATGGGTCTGCGAAACAACTGTAAGGCATGTTTTCAGATACGCAGCGGCCGAAAGCATGCGGGCGGCATCCAGCAGGCGGCACCCGGGCGAAAAGACTTTGACAAGACAGGAAAATTATGCTATCATTACTTCATGATTCAGGTCGGGACGGTCTGTCCCGGAGATTCTGCAGGTTCTTGTTTCCGAGGTGAATATCGCCGCAGATTCAAGATGAAACATTTCATACATGTATCGCGGGGATGAAATTTCGGCAGCGGAACGAGGAAAAGGAGGCGCCGCCCCATGCCCGTATATGTGGGAGAGGACGAGGTAATCAAAAAGAATATGGCATTAGCACAGGAGAAGACGTATACGGCGGAGTTTATCGAGGCATTGCCGGAGGATGTGAGAGCGGAGCTGATCGACGGGCAGCTGTTTTACATGGCGACGCCGACGACGGAGCATCAGGATCTGATCATGTTTCTGACAGGTCATATGTGGAACCATATCCGGGCGAATCAGGGCGGCTGCAAGGTGGTTGCGTCTCCCATTGCGGTCTATCTGAACCAGGACGACCACACCTATCTCGAACCGGACGTGGTGCTGGTCTGCGACCGCGGCAAACTGCTGCGGAAAGGCTGCTGGGGAGCGCCGGATATGGTGGCGGAGATCATTTCTCCCAGCACCCAGAGCCGGGATTATCTGCTGAAGCTGAACAAATACCAGGCGGCGGGCGTGCGCGTTTACTGGATCCTGGATACGGCCCGGGAGACGATTCACGTTTACGATTTCGAATTGGGCCAAAAAGAAACCTATACGTTCGCGGACACGGTCCCGGTACGGCTGCTGGACGGACTGGAGATCGATTTTAGCGGGTTCGAGCTGTGGAAGGAACCGGAGAGCGAGCTGCCCCAGTGACGGACCGGGGCTTTTTCTGGGACGAGAGCGGGCGGGAATGTATGAAAACGGAGGCCGGAGTATTCGTTTCCGGAACCGGCAGGGCCCGGCTGCGGGATCTGAAAGGATCGGGCCGAAATGTCTGCGATCGCTGCGGAGGGAGCCTGCGCCCGTGGACTCGCCGCGTTTTGCGGCAAACAGAATGAAAAGGAGAATACAGGATGGAACTTTTGATGAGAAAGGATGTCCCGGAGGAACTGACCTGGGACCTGTCGGCGATCTATAAGACGGAAGAAGCTATGTACGCGGATGCGGAGAGGATGGAAGCCCTGAGCCGGGAGATCGAGGCCAAATATAAGGGAAAGCTGGACACGCCGGAGAGGATCAACACCTGCCTGGACGAATACCGGGAGCTGGACGCCCTGGTCACGCTGGTGTCCAATTATACGGACCTGGCCGTGTCCGTGGATTATTATGACGCGCACAATCAGGAACGCAACGACCGGATCAGCCGGATCGTGTCGGAGATCTACAGCCGCCTGAGTTTTATCGACAATGAGATTGTCGAGCAGGAGGACGCGGTGCTTGAGGCGGCCATCGGTATGGCGACGGCCAACCGGCTGTACCTGGAGAATACGCTGCGGTCCAAGCCTCACATGCTGGACGCGTCCACGGAGCGCGCGCTGGCGGCCCTTTCCAATACGTTCAATACGCCGTACCAGGTATACAATATGGCCAAGCTGGCGGACATGCGCTTCCCGTCTTTTACCGTGGACGGGCAGGAGTACCCGCTGGGCTATTCCCTGTACGAGGACGATTATGAGTATGATTCCCGTACGGAGGTCCGGCGCGCCGCGTTCGAGGCGTTTTACAAAAAGCTGGGGGAGTATAAGAATGTGACGGCTGTCGCGTATCAGGCGCAGGTCCAGATGGAGAAGACCTTTGCCAACCTGCGGGGCTTTCAGACGGTGTTCGACCGCAGTCTGTTCGCCGATAAGGTGGACAGGAGCCTTTATGACCGCCAGATCGACCGGATCATGGAGCATCTGGCTCCCCATATGAGGAAATACGCCCGCCTGCTGCAGCGGATCCACGGCCTGGAAAAGATGACCTACGCGGACCTGAAGATCCCGGTCGATCCGGATTACGATCCCAGGGTGACGATCGAAGAATCGGAGCGCTATATCGTGGAGGGGCTGTCCATACTGGGAGAGGATTATCAGGAGATGGTGCGGGAGGCCTACCGGGACCGGTGGGTGGATTTCGCGAAAAATCAGGGCAAATCCACCGGCGGTTTCTGTGCCAGCCCCTACGGAAGCCATTCCTACATTCTTTTGAACTGGAATGAGCGGATGTCGGATGTGTTTACGCTGGCCCATGAGCTGGGGCACGCGGGACATTTCAGGGCCTGCAACGCGGCGCAGTCAATCTTTGACACCAATGTGTCCGGCTATTTTGTGGAAGCGCCCTCGACGATGAACGAGCTGATCATGGCCCATTATCTGCTGAAGACGAACCCGGATCCCCGCTTCCGCCGCTGGGTGCTGAGTTCCATGGTGGGGCATACCTATTACCATAATTTTGTGACCCATCTTCTGGAGGCCCATTACCAGCGGGAGGTGTACCGGATCATCGAGGCGGGCGGGAGCGTGCAGGCCGAGACGCTGGACCGGCTCATGCGGCAGACGCTGGAGCAGTTCTGGGGCGACGCGGTGGAGATCATTCCCGGTTCGGAACTGACCTGGATGCGGCAG
>CANQYH010000099.1 GCA_947628025.1 uncultured Lachnospiraceae bacterium
GTAGAGGGAGTCGAGACTTTCATTACTATTTGTGCCGCCAACTGAAAGGCGGCGGAATGGAGATTTTTTATGAAAAAAGAAAAACCACAGTACGGCACGGCGGCATGTCTTCGCTACTTTTTCGGCAAGGCGAGGGAATACTGCCCCGAGACCCTTGCGCTGCTGTTTTTCCAGATCGTATTCAATGTTTCCAGCGCCGTCTTCGGGTTCTACATGTCCCCGATGATCCTCTCGCGTCTTGAAAATCACAGTTCCGCCCGGGAGCTGCTCCTGACCGCGGCGTTTTTCATCGGCGGGTGCTTTGTTTCCGACGCGCTGGTCAGCTACATCGGAAACGGCAGGGGAGGCGGCGGAGTAAAGGGCTGCTATCAGATCGAACTGCGCCTTAGGATCATGCGGGAGCTCAGCGACAAGCTCGCATCGACGTCCTACTGCCACTGCCTCGACAACGAATATTTAAGAGCGGGGCAGCGGGCTTTTATGGCCTGCTGGAGCAACGACAGCGCCGCCGAGGGAACGTGGCACACGCTGCAGGAGCTGATGGTGAATGTCGTGATGTTCGGCATCTTCACCGCCATGCTCACCCACATTCATCCCCTGGTGTTCGCGGTGACGATGGTTTTAAGCCTTATGGATTTCGCGGTCTCAGGCTACGTCCATCGATATAACTACCGCCACCGCGAGGAATTGTCGCATATCGACCGGCAGACGGGCTATCTCATAGGGCTTCCCGGGCAGCTTTCCGTCGCTAAGGACATCCGTCTCTTCGGGCTGGGAAGCTGGATCATGCGTCTCACCGACAAGGCCTTTGCGGCCAGCCAGGCCTACGCGCGGCGGGAGCATATGTTCTATCTGATCGGCACAGGTTTTAGCGTGATCATCGAATTGCTGCGAAGCGGCGCGGTCCTGTTCATCCTCCTTAGGATGTGCATGGAAAGCGGCATGAGCGCGGCGGAGTTCATGCTGTACTTCTCGGCGGTAAACTCTTTCAGCGGGCGCTTAAACGGCATCTTAAACAATTTGCGCGATCTGAAAGACAAGTGCCTTGACTTTTCCTGTATGCTGGAATTTTTAAACTATCCGGAGCCGTACCGCTTCACCGGGGGCGAGCCGGTTCCGGCCGATTATACCTACGAGATCCGCCTTGAAAACGTGAGCTACACCTATCCGGAATCGGACAAAAAGATCATCGACCGCCTGAATCTCACGATCCGGCGCGGGGAGAAGGTCGCCATCGTCGGCTTAAACGGCGCGGGCAAGACGACGCTGATCAAGCTTGTCACCGGTCTGTTGGATCCGGACGAGGGCAGGGTGCTCTTAAATGGCGTCGACATCCGGAAATTCAACCGCGGGGAATATTATAAGCTCTTTTCGGCGGTGTTCCAGCATTTCAATCTGTTCGATATTACCGTCGCCGAAACCGTGGCGCAGTCGGCGACCAACATTGACGCGGCAAGGGTCCGGGACTGCCTGGAAAAAGCCGGACTTACGAAAACGGTGCAGGACCTGCCGAACGGGATCGACACCCACCTGGGGCGGGAGGTATACCTGGACGGCGTCGTGCTGTCGGGAGGCCAGACCCAGCGGCTGATGCTGGCAAGGGCTCTCTATAAAAACGGCGCCGTGCTGGTCCTCGACGAGCCTACCGCGGCCCTGGATCCGTTAGCCGAGCGGGATATGTATGAAAAATACAACGCGATGGCCGAGGGAAAAACTTCGTTCTTTATTTCCCACCGTCTGGCCTCGACCCAGTTCTGCGACAGGATCCTGTTCCTGAAAGACGGGCGGATCGCCGAGGAGGGCAGCCACGAGAGCCTGCTCAGGCTTGGGAAAGAATACGCCGAGCTGTTTCAGGTCCAGGCCAGATACTATCAGGAAGACTACGGAAAAGAGGAGGCGGTATAAATGACGGACAAGTCTGAAAAAATGTCCTGGCGCGAAGCGTTTCAGATCAATATCCGGGCGATCCGGCTGTTAAATTCCAAAAATAAGCTGATGTTTCCTTATGTGATCGTGAAAGCGCTGTTTGCCACCGTATTTTCCTATACTTCTTTATTTGTGACGGCAAGGCTGATCGGCGAACTGGCGGGGGAACGCAGAGCGGAAAAGCTCCTGTTCTGGGCGGCGTTCCAGCTCATTTCGGCGGCGGTGTTTGCGGTCATAAACAGCGTGATGCAGCACGCCTATGAAGTCAGGTCCGTGAATTTCTGGAGCACGTTACAGCGCGTCGAAGACGAGAAGTTCCTGTCGATGGACTACAGCGACGTGGAGGATCAGCGCGTGCGCGACCTGCGGGACCAGATAAACCAGAACCGCGATTGGAACGGCTGGGGATTTTCAAAAATATCATGGAACTTCGAGGATCTCGTGTCGAACGGATTCAGCGTTTTCGGCGCGGCGGCGATGTCGGCGGGACTGATCTTCAGCAAGGTTCCCGCGGGCAGCCCCTATGCGTTTCTGAACAATCCGCCTGCGCTCCTCGGCTTTCTGACGCTTATCATTCTCTGCGCGGGAATCTCTCCTCTGGCAGAGAAAAAATGGACCGAGGACAACGCCGCCCTCAGCGATAAAGCGAGATTCGGCAACCGGCTCTTTAGCCATTTCGGCGGTTTGAACGGGGATCCGGATTCCATGGTCGATTACAGAATGTACGACCAGAACGAGGGCTTTGTGAAATATTACAGCTGGCTCCCCGACGGAAATCCCTGGCGTCCCGGAGGACCGATTCACCAGTACAATAAGGGGATCGGCGGGCTCATGAGGATCGGCGTGGCTTTCGGGGAAAAGCTGCTGATGTGCGTGATCTACCTCTTTGTCTGCTTAAAGGCCCTGGGGGGCGCGTTCGGCTTAGGCGAGGTGACGCAGTATGTGGGCGCGGTCACGAGATTCATCGGCGCTTTCACGCAAAGCCTAACCCTGTTAAACAATTTCCGCGTCAACGCCAAGTTCCTGAAAGACATTTTTACATTCCTGGACATTCCGAACAAAATGTATCAGGGCACCCTGACCACCGAAAAGCGGCGGGACAGGAAGTACAACGTGGAATTTAAGGACGTGAGCTTCAAGTACCCGAATTCCGACCGGTGGGCGCTGCGGCATGTCTCGGTGAAATTCGAGGTCGGGACCAAGCTGGCCGTGGTGGGTGAAAACGGCTCGGGGAAATCCACGTTCATAAAACTTCTCTGCCGGCTCTATGACCCGCAGGAGGGGGAGATCCTCTTAAACGGCGTGGACATCAAAAAATACCGCTACGACGAGTACATGCAGATATTCTCGGTGGTGTTCCAGGATTTCTGGCTGATGTCCCACAAGCTGGGGCAGAACGTGGCGGGCTCCTGCGACGTGGACGAGGCGCGCGCGGTCAAATGCCTGGAGGACGCGGGCTTCGGCGACCGGCTGAAAGAACTGCCTGACGGCCTGGAGACCTGGCTCGGCAAGGATTTCGACGAGGACGGCATCGTGACCAGCGGCGGCGAGCGGCAGAAGATCGCCATCGCCCGGGCGCTTTACAAGGACGCGCCGTTTATCGTTCTGGACGAGCCCACCGCCAGCTTAGACCCCATTGCCGAGGCGGAGATCTACAAAAATTTCGACGAGATTGCCGGCGACCGCACGGCGATCTACATTTCGCACAGATTGTCGAGCTGCCGATTCTGCCGGGAGATCCTGGTGTTCGCGGACGGCGGGATCGTGGAACACGGGACCCATGACGGCCTGCTCGAAGCCGGGGGCAAGTATAAGGAGCTGTGGGAAGCGCAGGCGAAATATTATGAGAAGAAAGGAACGGCCGCAGAAGCGGAGCGGATGAAGAGGACGATTGGTGCGCAGGGGTGAGGGTCGGGAAGTGAGAGAGGAAAAACTGCGCAGTGCGCAGCGGTAAAGACTGGAAAATGAGAAAAGCAAAAAACGCTCTGCACGTTGCAATAAAAGCTGAAAAAAGAGAGAACAAAACAGCACCCTGCCCGGCAATAAACCGCATTTGAAATGAAACGCCCGCCTCCGGTACGGCTGAAATATTTCAGCCGCCGGAAGCGGGCGTTTGCTTTTCTGGTTTGGCTCTCGGTTCTCCGCCGCGCCGCCGAAATGCTGCCAGTGCTGCGCTTTATGCGGCGTTGTCATGACGGGGATTACAGTGCGGCGATCTCGTCCTGGCACACCGGCGTGATGCCGTTGCGTTTTAGGACTTCTGCCGCTTTGTCTTCGTCAGCGACCCGCAGGATCGTGTAAGCTTCCTGATTAGCCAGGAACGCGTACATGTATTCCAGGTTCACGCCGCCGTCGCCGAGCACTTTCAGGATGCGGTAGAGTCCGCCGGGCTCGTCCGCCATTTTCACGGCCAGAACCGGCGTGATGGAGAACACGTAGCCGGCCTCTTTTAATACATTGGTGGCGGCGTAGACGTCGTCGACGATCATACGGACGATGCCGAAATCCTGAGCTTCCGCCAGGGAAAGGGCCCGCATGTCGATGTCGTGACGGTGCAGGAAATCGGTCAGTTCAGCCAGCGTACCGGCTTTGTTTTCCAGAAATACGGAAATCTGTTTTACGGTCATAATTCCCTCCTTCTACAATAAATTGTGGCGGTTAGATCCCTGACAGCAGTTAGGACTAACCGTTTCATTGCTGTGTCCTATTTGAAAAAACGTTGTGGTCAAATTATGTGGCGGCCTGCTGTTTGGCCGGGAATGGAAACGTACCTGGCCTCATACCGGGCAGCGGATGCGACAGGGCACTCCGCCGCGGCGCAGATCTAGCCCTGGTACAGATTCCGCTTGTCGATGACGCGGACCGCCTTGCCCTCGCTGCGGGTGATGGCTTTCGGGCTGACCAGGCGAACTTTGACCAGGATGCCGAGCATGGCTTTCAACGCGTCCACCAGCGCCTTTTCGCGGGCCGCAACGACGCCGGCGTTGTCGGAGAACATTTCCTGGGTCATCTCTACCTGCACTTCGATGGTGTCGGTATTGCGGACGCGGTCCACGATGATCTGATAGTTGGCCGGATAGCCCTGGTTCATCAGCACGGTCTCAATCTGGGACGGGAACACATTGACGCCCTTGACGATCAGCATGTCGTCGCTGCGGCCCAGCGGCTTGGTCATCTTCACATGGGTGCGGCCGCAGGAGCATTTTTTGTGGCTCAGGATACAGATGTCCCTGGTGCGGTAGCGGATCAGCGGGAACGCTTCCTTGGTGATGCTCGTAAAGACCAGCTCGCCTTTTTCGCCGTCAGGCAGGACTTCGCCGGTCAGGGGATTGATGACCTCGGCAATGAAATGGTCCTCGTTGATGTGCATACCGGTCTGTTCGCTGCACTCGAACGAGACGCCGGGGCCGGAGATCTCGGTCAGGCCGTAGATGTCGTGGGCTTTGATGTGCAGCTTTTCTTCAATGTCGTGGCGCATTTCCTCGGTCCAGGCTTCCGCGCCGAAGATGCCGGCTTTCAGTTTGATCTGATCTTGCAGTCCCCGCTCCCAGATGGATTCGGCCAAATAGGCTGCGTAAGAGGGCGTGCAGCAGAGGATCGTGGAGCCAAGGTCCACCATAAACTGGATCTGACGCTCGGTGTTGCCGGAGGACATGGGCAGGGTCAGGCAGCCTACTTTATGGGAGCCGCCGTTAAGGCCCGGGCCGCCGGTGAACAGGCCGTAGCCGTAGCAGACATGGCAGACGTCGTCCTTGGTGCCGCCAGCCGCGACGATGGCGCGGGCGCAGCAGTCGTCCCAGAGGTCGATGTCGTGCTGGGTGTAGAATGCGACCACGCGGCGTCCGGTGGTGCCGCTGGTGGACTGGATGCGGACGCAGTCGGACAGGGGCGCGGCCAGAAGTCCGTAGGGATAGGCGTCCCGCAGGTCGTCCTTGGTCAGAAACGGCAGCTTATGCAGGTCGTCCACGGATTGGATGTCGTCGGGGGTCACGCCCGCTTCTTCCATTTTCTTTCTGTAAAACTCCACGTTGTCGTATACGCGTTTCACGGTCTTTACCAGACGTTCGTCCTGCCAGGCGCGGATCTGTTCGCGGGAGGCACATTCGATCTCTGGCTGATAGTAACGTTCCATAGGCTTTGGATTCCTTTCTTTGAGGGGATTTTCCGGTTGGGAGCCTGGCATTTGAAAAATAGGGCGTCCGGGGATCTTGCTGTCTGACAGGCTCCGGTTGTCATTTTCAGTATAACACAGATGATTTGCCGCTGTAAACTGTTAAATGCAAAAAACGGCTATATTTTGCCGGAAAATGAGTTCCGGAAGTTGTTCTGTTTTTCGATTTCCCCATAAATCCGAGTTTCTGGAACGTATCGGTTATAGCAAAGCAAAAACAGGGGCCGGGCGATTGCGAATCAAAACGATTCCGCGTAAGTTCAGCGAGTTTGGGAGGCAGAAGATGATGAAAAGAGGAAATGCAAGGATCACATTGTGGGCGGCAGCGGCGGCAATGGTTTTGGGGAGCCTGACCGCCTGCGGAAGCGGAGCGGATGGACCCGGCATGGCGGCGACCACGCTTTCGCCGGGCGGAACCATTGGACAGCCGGCGGCCGCCGTCTATCCGGTCAAACAGTACGCCACAGACAGCGAACGATGGGAAGCGGAGCGGCAGATGCGGCAGGCAGTGGATGAGGCGTTTTATAATGATCTGACGGACTTCGCTTATGCGACGGCCAGCAGGCTTTTGAAAGACGGCCAGACCAACGAAGTCTATTCGCCGCTGAGCCTTTATTACGCGCTGGCCCTGTCCGCGGCGGGAGCGGGAGAAGAGACGGGAAAGCAGATGCGGGAGCTTTTGGGGGCGGAAAGCCAGGAGGAGCTGGACGAAGACGCCCGGAACGCCTTTGAAGCCTTGTACCGCGACGACGGCGATTACAAATTCCAGATGGCGGATTCCCTCTGGATCGCCGATGGCCTGTCCGTGAAAGATACGTATCTGGCGTCGGCGAGGGAGAATTATTTCGCGGACGTGTTCCAGGGGGATTTTCAGACGGAACCGATGAAAGAGGCCATGGAAAACTGGGTGCGGGAACATACGGGCGGCTTGATCGAGCCGGAGATCCGGACGGAAAACGCGCGGACCCTGCTCTATCTGATGAACACGGTGTATTATTATGTGGAATGGCAGGACCAGTTCTCTCGTGAGAATACGAAAGAAGATGTGTTTACCACCTCGGACGGGCGGCAGGTGAACTGTGAGTTTATGAACCAGAGAGCCGGTCAGGATTTTTACCGGGGCGGGAATTATACGGCCGCGTCCCTGTATACGAAAAGCGGTTCCATGCAGATCCTGCTGCCGGACGAGGGCGTGGATATCCGCACGTTTTTGGAGTCGCCGGACACGCTGAGAGAAGCTTTGGAGATGGAGGGAAAAGACTGCCCGTACGGCGAGGTGACCTGGAAAGTGCCGAAATTTTCCTACGGCAGCCGTTATGATCTGAAAGGAATGCTGCTTTCTCTGGGCGTGACGGACGCGTTTTCGCCGGAATCGGCCGATTTTTCCGGAATGACCGATACGCAGGTGTGGATCGACACGGCCATCCAGATGGCGCATATCGGGATCAATGAGGACGGCGTCGAGGCGGCGGCGTTTACGTACCTGGCATATGAGGGAGCCGGGATGCCCGCGGATTCGGCGGAGATGATCCTGGACCGGCCGTTTCTCTATGTGATCCGGGACAATTACTGCGGGAATGTACCGGTCTTCATAGGCGTCTGCGAGGACCCGACGGCCGGGGAAAACGAGGCAGGCTGATTTTTGCCCGTTTGCCTGGGTCCCGTCAGATTTTATGTGCCTGACTTGCCTCTGTGGGAAATGAAAGAATTGACAAAACCTGAAATATCATTAAAATAAAGAGTAGCCGCATACGCGAAAACGGCTGCTCTTTTTGGTGCACGACCCTTTTTGCGTTTGACGGCCGCGATGCTGACGGCAGAAGACGGGTATTTTAAGGCGCGGCCGGTGCGGCTTTAGAAAGAAGGAACTGACGATATGGAAGAAAAGACCAACGTGATGCGGGTCTTGGAGCAAAAGAAGATCCCTTATAAGAGCCATACCTACGAGGCGGACGGTTCCACCAGCGGCGTGGAGGTCGCGGCGGCGCTGGGCGAGGATGTGAGCCGCGTGTTCAAAACGCTTGTGACCGTGGGTAAGACGGGGCAGCATTATGTGTTTGTGATCCCCGTGGCCTGCGAGCTGGACTTAAAAAAGGCCGCAAAAGCGGTGGGAGAGAAATCGATCGAGATGATCAAATCGAAAGAATTGCTGCCGCTGACCGGCTATATCCACGGCGGCTGTTCCCCGATCGGGATGAAGAAATTTTTCCGAACCACGATTCATGAGACCGTGAAGACCTGCGCGACCTTTTGCTTCAGCGCCGGGAAGATCGGTTTTCAGGTGGAGGTCGCCCCGGCCGATCTGGCGAAAGCGATCCGCTATGAGACGGCGGATCTGGTCGTGGACGCGTGAAATCTGTTAAGGGATCATGTAAGGAGGGTATTCCGGTATGCAGTTATATCCGGCGATCGATATCAAAGGCGGCAGGTGCGTGCGCCTGACGCAGGGGCAATTTGACCGTGTAAAAGTATATTCGAACGATCCCGCCGAGATCGCCCGGCTCTGGGTATCCCAGGGGGCGTCGTTCCTCCATCTGGTGGACCTGGACGGCGCATTGGCCGGACACTCGGTCAACGAGGCGGCGATCCGCGGCGTCGTGGAAACGGCGGGCGTGCCGGTGCAGCTGGGAGGCGGCATCCGCGACCGCGAAACCGTGCAGGAGATGCTGAAAATGGGCGTCGCGCGGGTGATCATCGGCACGAAAGCGGCGGAGCGGCCCGCGTTTATCCGGGAGCTGATCGAGGAGTTCGGACCGGACCATATCGTGGTGGGCGTGGACGCCAGAGACGGCAGGGTCGCCGTGGAGGGCTGGGAACGGGTCAGCGCGCTCACGGCCGGCGAGCTCTGTATGCAGATGAAAGCTTACGGCGTGCGGCACATTGTTTACACGGACATATCCCGCGACGGGATGCTGACCGGCCCCAACGTGGCGGCGACGAGAGCGCTGACGGAGGAGACGGGGCTGGATATCATCGCCTCTGGCGGGGTGTCTTCGATGGAAGATCTGAGGGAACTTTATAAAAACGGGATACAGGGCGCCGTGATCGGAAAGGCCCTGTATGAGAAACGGATCGATTTTCGGGAGGCCGCGGAAGAGTTTTCAGCGTGAATTCGGTGTGGACCGTTCGGACGGCAGCCGCGGGAAGCGTCCCGGCGTGCGGAAAGGGAACGTCTTCCCATCTGCGGTATGATTTACAGAGAATTTGCGGAGCGTCCCGGCGTGCGGAAAGGAAACATCCCCACAACGGCGCTACTCCGAGAGAATCTTTCAGCCCGGGCAAAAACGTTTCCCGCCGCGCCTTGGCGGGGATGAACGGAACGATAAAAGGCACATAAGACAGGACAGGGGGATTTTATGGAAAAGAAAAAACTGATACCGGCGTTCGGCTGTAAAGACGGAAAAGCCGTTATAATGGACGCGGAACAGCGGCACGAGTATTATACGGAGAACATCGTGGACCTGAGCCGCCGCTACAGCGACCATGGGGCCGACGCGCTTTTGATCTGCGATCTGGCGGAAACCGACGAGGACCACGAGCGCACCATCGGCCTGCTGCGGGAGATCGTCCGCGCCGTGGACGTGCCGGTCATAGCCGGGGGATATGTGAAGCGGCTGGAGGACGTCAAAAAATATCTTTACGCCGGCATCAGCGCTACGTTCCTGATCGCTTCCATCGACGAGCATGTGGACCTGCTGAAAGAAGCCTCCAACCGTTTCGGCAGTGAGAAGATCTACGTGTACCTGCCGGACCGGCAGTATCTGAAGAAGCTGGAAGAATACGCTCAGCTGGGGGCGTCCACGGCGATTCTCGACGTGCTGATGGACGATGAGAAT
>CANQYH010000100.1 GCA_947628025.1 uncultured Lachnospiraceae bacterium
TCCTTCTCCACATGGACGTTGAAATACTTTTCTTTCTTAAAACCGCTGATCTTGCCGTCACGCTCGGCCAGCATCGCCAGCGTTGGAGTCTGGACACGCCCGACGACCAGCTTTTTATTGTATAGTGTTGTGAACAGGCGCGTCCCGTTGATGCCAACGATCCAGTCAGCCTTGGAGCGGCTGAGAGCAGCTTCATAGAGCCGGTCAAACTCGGAGCTGTCCCGCAGATGGGAAAAGCCCTCACGGATAGCTTCGTCTTCCAGAGAACTGATCCACAGACGTTTGAACGGCTTTGTGCATCCCGTTTTGTTGTAGACCAACCGGAAGATCAGCTCGCCCTCGCGTCCGGCGTCAGTTGCACACACCAACTCCGTTACACGTTCATCGTTCATCAGCCCGCGCAGGATGGAAAATTGCTTTTCCTTATCCTTGGGAACTTCAAAGAGCCATTCCTCCGGAACAATGGGAAGGTCTTCATAGCGCCACTTGGCGTAGCGTTCATCGTAGGCGGCTGCATCGGCAAGTCCCACCAGATGACCCACACACCACGAAACGATGTAGTCATTCCCCTCCAGATAGCCGTCCTTACGGGCAGTTGCGCCGAGAACCTTGCCAATAGACATCGCTACCGAAGGCTTTTCGGCAATTACAAGGATCATATTTTGTCCCTCCTTTTGCTTGTTTGTAAATATGAAATTGTGTCGATTTCTGTAATTTATCAGTTATATCTTACAAATCTTTAGTTTCTCCCTTGATTTTCACCATGTGAGGAAACCGTCCAACGGGAATTTGGCGTGTATGATCTTGTCAGAGACAACTTCCCAAAGTACGTCGTCACAATGGACGAGATCGACATGAGCCGCAACGGGATCAAGCACCGGAACATCCGCGATTTTCTCACCGCGGAAGAATGGAATTGACAGGTATCCGAGAAACGAAAAAATGTGTAGCGAAGCATCCCCTCCTTTTTTGTAGGAGGGGATGCACGTTTTTCTGCTTATTCGTCTGTCTCGATGTCCGGTTCGTCGTCCTCGTAGTCGCCGCCGTCGTATTCATCGTATCCATCATTGTCCGATTCAGCGTCCGGTTCGTCCTCATTCACATATTCTTCCTCGTACCCTTCGTCGTCATAGAAGTCCAAATCCTCGTCCTTCTGCTTCTTGCCGCGGATAAACTTGAAATAGTAATATCCACCGCCCGCACCGGCGATCAGGAGGATCATGACAAGCACAATGCCCACACTGCCGCCCGATTTCTTCTCCGCGGGTTCCTCCGGCGGTTCAGTGGGTTCCGGTTCTTCGGTCGTGTCGGGAACAGGGTCAGTCCCCATACACGCCGCCATATCGGTTTTGCAGACGGGACAGTTCATCTCCACCTTGCCCGGCGCGCATCGTTCCCGACAGGTACAGACCGGCGCGGGAGTCTCCCTGTCTTCCTCATCCATCAGATCGAACAGGTCACGCTCGTCCACCATATTCAGGAAGTACGTCTGATACAGTTCTTCTTCATCGTCGATTTGTTTGTCATAGTCGATAATGATGTAGAACGTATTGCCGTTCTTGGTCTGCACGACGAGAAACTGCTTATTGGTGTTCTTGTCATAGAGCGGATTGTGGGTGTAGGCATTTCCTTCATCGGGAAAGCCCTCGCCGTTCTCCGGGCCTGTGTCAGCCACGGACGTATCCTCCGGCACGACTGTGATTTCGGGGCTTTCGGGATCAGCATACGCAAATGCCGTCGTTGTGAACGCAAACAGCAGCGTCAGGCAAAGGATGAGCGTGATCAACCCTCTAACTTTACTCATTTTCGGTTTCCTCCGTTTCCACTTCGGGGATAGGCAGCGGGTCGCCGTTCTTCATCGCGGCGAGAAACGCCATGACCTGTCCCTTATCCATGACCAGCGCCCTCACAGTGCTGATGATTTCGAGATTTTCCATCTCGGTTTTCTTTTCATACATCTCTTTCAGCTGCGCCCGGATCTCTTCGGCTTTCTTTTCCAGCTTGGCGATCTCCGCGCACAGCTTTTCATATTTCATGTTCATATCTGCTCCTTTTGCTTAGATTACGGGGTTTTGTACGGCGGTCGTCCGTAGGCGAAGAAATGCTCCCGCCAGTAGTTCGTCTCAATGGAGGTGTACTGGATCGGGTCGCCGCAGTGAAGCATCTGCCCGCCTCCGACATAGATACCGACGTGCGAGACGCCCGGCGTATCGTAGGTGCCTTTGAAGAAAATGAGGTCGCCCGGCTGCGCGTTCTCTGTTGAAACGGGCGTGCAGATGTTGTAAAGTCCCTGCGCACTGAGCCTTTCGGTATTCACAAGACCCGAATTTGTCAGCACATACGAAACAAAGCCCGAACAGTCGAAAGACGTGGACGGATTGGAACCGCCCCACACATACGGCATACCGAGGTATTTTTCCGCTTCTTCGATCAGCGCGGCAAAGGTGTTATCCTCAAGGTAAACATCTTCAACTTCGTACTGCTCCCGCTCATCTTCTTCCTTATTATATAGTCTGACATAAGGAGAGTCCGGGAACAGATCGGGTCTGTTTCCGAGCGTTTCCATATAGGTGGCGTAAAGGCTCAGTTTGTCCTCGTCCATGAGATATGCGGGCAGATGACTTAGATCAAAGTTTTCCAGCGTCACGGTGCAAATGGTATACGGATAGGGAACCTGTGTGGTTTGCGTGTACGGGTTGCCATAGCTGTCGTACCATGTGACTGTCTCGGTGCGGTAGCGAGTCTCTGTCCGAACGGATTCCGTCAGCTTGTACTGCTGATCAAAGAGCGATTGTAGGGTTCCCTGCACATCGGCAAGGGTAAAATCACCTCCGTTCAGCGCGGACAGGATCGAGATCAGCACATACGGGTCATGCCCGATTTCGTCGAGAGCAAACCGGTACTCGTCGTAATCGTGTTCCGCACGATAATTGTCCAGCTTTTCCTGAAGATTCCGTTCCATTTCCAGATACGCGGCCTCCGCGCCCAGCATATCCTCGTCTTTGCTCAAATAGGTGGACGAGACGACGGTGGACATTCCCTGCGAAAAGATTGATGAGCAGGCCGAAAATCCCGCGCATAAGAAAATGATAAACAGCAGACCCAGCCCGATCCAGATGAACGCCGTTTTGTTCTTGGCGAAAAACTCTTTCGCCTTATCGGCCGCCTTCTCCCGCAGAGAATCAGCGGCGGCCTTTGCCCGTTCCGCGGTTTGAGAGCCGGATTTACGGGCTTTGGCATAATCCTGCTTAATGGACTGCTTCTGATAATGCCGGTTTCTCTCCACATGGCTTTGCTTCTGCATCTCCGGGTGTTCCTTGACCGTTTTCTCATAGTTGAGTTTCTTGTCCGCTGTATCCGCCTCATGCTCCAGTTTGGAAACCCGTTCGTAGGGTCTGTTGGTTCGGCTCTGATGCGCGCGGCTGAAATGCCGGACAGTATTTTCGGCGGCGATCTCGGTTTTGTGCGCCCCTTCGACCGCGGCATTTTCACTCTCCGCCTCATGAATCTTGCCGTGAACCTGATTGGCGATCATCAATCCCGCCTGACGGACAGGCTTTTCCGCTTCAAAAATCAGCTTGCTTTTCTGTCTTGGCGGCTTGACTTCTTCCGTAAAGGTCAGCCGAGTTTTTCCTCGGCCGGTCGCTTCGTCAAAAACGCGCTCTTTTTTTAAGACTTTTTGCTTTGGCAGCTTGTCTCGCGCTTTGTCCAGCCTTTGGTGCGCCTTTTCGGATTTCTGCTCCAGACGCTTGATTTTCTCCGAGGACGGATGATCCGAAGACGGGACGTCCCCCGACGCGGCTTTGGATTCCGTTTCGGGGGACGTTTTTGTTTCGGCAGTATGACGGCTCGAACCGGCGGTACGGCCTTTCTCGGATTCAGCGCCGGACGAATCAGCGGAAACGGTCTCCCGCGCTGTCCTTGTCTGCGGCTCGGTTTTCGTCTGCGGTACAGCTTTTTCCTCGCGTGGTGCAGTGGCATTCTGACGCGTCGGATCAGAGGGCTTTTCCTCCGTGGTCGAATGCCCTTGTGCAGACTGTCTTTGTACCTCCGCCGTTCTCTGCTGCACTGGCTTTCTTTGCTTTTGCGCATGAACGTGAGCCGTCGGGTGGTGCGCTGTCTTGGCCTGATTTTGCGGGGTCGGTTCTTCCGTGTGAATAGATTGCGGGGCAGCCTCGTCAAGAAGCGCGTCCTCAAAATCGGATTCATTTTGAGGATCGACCTCATTCGCGGGGGATTCGTCTGCATTCGGCTGCGCGGTCTCATACGCAGGGACGGGTTCCGTCTGGGCATTGAGGACATTCCCGCCCGTATCCGAAGTTTGGGCGGCGGTTTTCTCGGCATGATCGCCGTCCAACCGCAAATCCTTCTTCGGCTGGATTCGCTGTCTCTTATGCTTTTCATCGAGAACCGTCTTTCCGTTAAAATCCGCTTCGGCTGTCGGGACAAGCTGCGCATCCTGCTGCCTTGCCGAGATTTTCGTTCGCGTACCCTGTGTGAGATTTTCCTCGACCGCGCCGTCCCGCGTCATCCTGAGGACGACTTTATCCCTTGCTTTCAGTTCTTCCCGTGGTATTTCACCTCACCTCCGATTGCTTTTCGGGAGCGCGGAGGCGGGGCTTAAAGCCCCACCGTCACGTACTCGGTACTCTCTACTTTGGCGTTGTCCCATTTTTCCGCAATCCTGTCGGCTTCCGCGCGGGCGTCGTCGTAAACGTCCAGCCTGTCATGCTCAAAGGCGGCAAACGCGGGAATGAATCTGCCGTATTCGTGGATGAGGTCATAGTCGGTGCGGCGCATCTCCGCCACCTTGTCCAACAGTTCGGCGAGCGTCAGAAGATCGTCGATCAGAACGCCGAAATGTTTGGCGCTCATACAGATCATGGGCGCGTCCCTGTCGGGGACTTCCTTTTCGTCCGGTTCGGTCTTTTTCTCCTTCTCCGGCTCATACTTTTTGACCGTTTCCTCCGAAAAGTCACAGCAGCGCTCCATTCCGGCGCACTCGCAGAGGCCGCAGGCATAGCAGGGGCAGTCGTCTTCGTCCTCGGTGTAATCTTCGCCCGCACCGGCTTCATCGAAATCCTCAAACGATTCCATCATCTGCGCGGCGATGTCCGCGACGACAGGCTCGGTCTGCTCGATGGTCTCGTTGATCTTATCACGGATATGCAGATAGGCGCGGTGATGGGCTTTCAGTTCGTCCTCCTTGCGGATCAGGGACACAAGGGCGAGATGAATCTCCATCAGGGAACGGAGGTTGTCAAGATACCGCTGAATGTCGGCGGCGGGAACAGGATAAACAGGGATATTTTTCATTTGATTCATGTGCTGATTCATGTGTAAGCTCCTTTGTATTTTATTGGTTGGTTTCATCCGGACGGGTAGTCATGATCTGATACAGCTGCGTATCCTTGGGGAAATCATCCTTAGTTGGGATAATCGCGGAGCCGTAGATGATGAGTCCCTCGCCGGCGTTGGAATTGGTGATATAGGTCTGTTGACTGGGCGAAATATTTAGAGCCTTGGCGAGAATCTGCCGGTCGCCCGACGCCTGATTCAACAAATAAACGAAGTCGGAGTTTTCAAAGATATTCTCGACCTCGCGGCTTGCCAGCAGGTCTTTGACATTTTGCGTGATTCCCGTGGGAATACCGCCCCATTTACGGAAACGCTTCCAGATCTCAACGCTGTACGCCGCGGTTTGTTCTTCCTTGAGCAGCAGGTGAAACTCGTCCATGTAGTAGCGGGTGGACTTATGCTGAGAGCGGTTGACCGTCACACGGTTCCAGACCTGATCTTGAACGATCAGCATTCCGAGTTTTTTCAGCTGTTTTCCCAGCTCACGGATGTCGTAACAGACGAGCCTGCTGCTGAGATTCACGTTGGTGCGGTGATTGAACACGTTCAGCGAACCTGTGACGTAGATTTCCAGCGCGGTCGCGATTTTCTGTGCCTCCGGCTCGTCCTGCTTGCGCAAAATACGGTAGAGGTCTCCGAGAACGGGCATTTTCTCCGGGCGCGGGTCGTTCAGATAATCCTGATAGACCAGCCTGACGCTGCGGTCGATGATCGTTTTCTCGACGGGCTGCAAACCGTCCTTTCCGCCGATGATCAGTTCGCACATGGACAGCACGAAATCCGATTTCAATGTCAGAGGGTTTTCCTCTTCCGAATAATTGAGGTTGATGTCCAGAGGGTTGATATAGTCGGTGCTGACGGGCGACACGCGGATCACCTGCCCGCCCAGCTTCTGCACCAGCGGGTAATACTCGGCCTCCGGGTCGCAGATAATGATGTCGTCGTCCGTGATCAGAAACGCATTCGTGATCTCCCGTTTTGCCGAAAAGGATTTGCCGCTGCCGGGTGTTCCGAGGATCAGGCCGTTGGGGTTTTTCAACTGTTTTCTGTCCGCCATGATCATGTTGTTGGACAGCGCGTTCAGTCCATAATAGAGGGCCTGCTTGTTTTCCTGCTGGAACAATTCCTGCGTGATAAACGGGATGAAGACCGCGGTGGATGAGGTCGTCAGTCCGCGTTCGATCTCGATCTGGTTGATCCCGATGGGGAGAGAAGACATCAGCCCCTCTTCCTGCTGAAAATCAAGCCTTTTGAGGGCGCAGTTGTACTTTTGCGCGATGGAAGCCGTCTGGAAAATCGCGTTGTCGAGCTTCTGGCGGCTCTGCGCGGTATTCATGAGCAGAATGGTGACAAGGAACATCCTCTCGTTGCGCGTTTGCAGGTCTTGCAGGAGTTTCTTCGCTTCGCCGCCATAGGTGGCAAGGTCGGAGGGGAGAATATCCATATCGTAACCGCTTCTGACCGCCTTTTTCTGCTCCTCGATCTTCATTTTGTCCAAATCGGTGATTTTGGCTTTGATGCTCTTGATCGCCTGCGCCTGATCGATGGTGCGAATGTGGAAATTGACCGTGATGTTCGCGTCGATGTCCAGAAAATCCGCAAGCATTCTGTCGCTGATCTCCGGCGCGAGAATCTGCAAAAAGCTGACCGCGCCGACGGTCTTACCCATCTTAAAGTACCTGCCTTCATGGAAATCGAACGACGTGGGCGCGACAAAATCTTTGGACGAAAGTCCCGTTCGCGCAATCATGTCGAATGAAAAGCGGAACGGGTCGCCGTTGTCCATGTTGAACACGTCGTGCAGCACCTTGAGCCGTTCATATCCGGACAGAGGGTAGGTCTTTACGCCGAGGCTTTTGAAGTTGTTGAGTACGTCCATCTCAATCCGCTCCAGCTTGGCTTTTGCCTCCCGCATCGTATCCGCCTCGACGCCGAACGTGATATACTTGCGTTTCAGAAGACCGTTGTTGCCCTTGGTCAACTGATTTTGCAGCATACTGCTGTATTCTTTCCTAATGTCGTTATAGTCATCGTCCTGCGGCGGGATGCGGATTGCGCGTTTGAACTCCGCAATATTGGTTTTCTGGTTGATGAAAGAGAGCTGCACGAAAATAGAGCTGTCGAAGTAGTTCAGGAAGTCACACCAGCTTTCAAAGATCGCGGTCTTATCCTCGTTCTGCGCAAGCTGATAACTGATGTCGTCATAGCGGATGGACTTGGTATAGAGACGGGAATTGACCTTACAGATCCCGTCTTGGCACATCTCCACATAGGGGATCGTCTGCTGTGCCGATCTGCGGACTTTCTTCTCCTTTTTTGCGTTTCGCTTTTCGGCGACGAGCCGCTTCTTTTCCGCCGCCGAGAGCGCGTCCCCGTAAACCATTCCGTTCTTTACGGTCTTGCGGGGCTTCGTTTTATCGGCCAATGGTCTTATCCTCCTGTCTTTTGATTTCACGCTGAAGATATGCGTACAGATTATCGGTGCGATAGGGACGCACCTTGTCCCGGATGATCATGCTCCGAATGAAATGCCCGACAAACTTTTCCGCGGGCTGTCCGTCTTTTTCGTAGATCGCCAAAAAGACAAACGGGATCATGACGGCAACCATGAGCATCGCCGCGGACGAGATGCCGATGTGCATTCGCGCCAAGAAATACACCGGAACACCCACGGCGGCCGCTAAAGAAAAACAGATAAGCTGCCGCTTGGTGAGATTGAACAGCACCTTGGTCTTGACGAGAGTCAGGTCTTTCGGAACCGGTACATAGGCCATAGGAATCCTCCTTTCCAAAGAAAAGAACCGCCGGATTTTCATCGAGCGGTTCTGCTAAAGATACTTTTATTGATTTTTTCGTTTTCTGTTTTCCGTCAGATATACCGAATAGGGATCACACGGTCGCGGTCTTTGAGCGTCACCAGATTGTCGTACAGACAGATCACGCCTCCTTCGCCCCGTTTGACGCCGGAAATCTTATCCAGCAGCGCGAACGCCTCTATATCCCGCTTTTGCGGGTCTGCGTGTTTCTTCATCTCCAGCGGATAGAGAGTGCCGCCGTCCTCGATCAGGAGATCGATCTCGTTCATTTCCTTGTCACGGTAAAAATACAGCGGCGGATCAAGCACGCCCCGATTGTAATAGCTTTTGAGAACCTCCGAGATGACAAAACTCTCAAAGAACGCCCCTGCCATCGCGCCGTTTTTCAGCGTATCCGGCGTGTTCCACCGCGTCAGGTAAGCGGCAAGACCCGTATCGAGAAAATACAGCTTCGGCGTTTTGACGGCGCGTTTTGTGATATTGTTGGAATAAGGCTGCAAAAGGTATACAAGGTTTGAAGCGACGAGGATCGCTAACCACCGTTCCGCCGTCGGCTGGCTGATTCCCACATCGCGGGCGAGCGAGGCAAGATTCAGAAGCTGGCCTGTGGCGGCAGCCGCCGCTGTCATAAACCGTGTGAATTTCACGGTGTCTCCGATTTCGGTCAACTCACGGACGTCGCGTTCGATATAGGTGCGCACATACGCGCCATAGAACAGGCTCCAGTCAAACGCAGGATTGCTTGCCAACTCCGGCATCGTGCCGCGGTGGATCGTCGTCCACACATCGTCATAGGAAACCTCTGCAAGCTGTTTCCTGCGCGCGGAAAAATAGTCCTCCGTCGGAAGAAACGGCGTGGTGAAGTCGATCCCGCGGGATTCCCGCAGAGAAAGACCCAGCAGCGTGACCAGTCCGATCCGTCCGGACAGGGACTCGCTGACGCCCTTCATCATTTGAAACTGCTGAGAACCGGAAAGGTAGAACTGTCCCTTTTTTTGTTCGCGATCCAGAATGATTTTGATTTGCGGGAACAGTTCGGGTGCTTTCTGTACCTCATCGACAAAGACCGGCGGGGGATTATCCTTGAAAAAGGTCCCGCTGCCCTCCCGCGCTCCGGCTTGAATGATGGGATCATCCAGCGTCACATAATCGATTCCCGCTGTGATCTCTTTGAGCATCGTCGTTTTCCCGACCTGTCTCGGCCCTGCGACAAGAACCGCGCCGAACATTTTTTCAAGCTCTCGCACTGCCGCTTCTGCGTGACGTTTAATATACATCTGCTGCATATCCTTTCGGCTGATTTAATATCTGATATTATTATAGCCTATTATGCGCAGAAAGTCAACCCCTATTCCAATTAATGCGCGCCAAAGAGCGATTTTGCAAGGCTCCCCGTCTTAAAGAGAGAGAAGCAAAGGATCACGGTATACGCCGCGACGGAGAACAGCGCAGAGTGAATGTTCGCGGCGATGATCATGTTGTTGATGAGTACCGCGTAGATCGCGACGCAGATCATGATGAGAAAGCCCTGAAACGCCAGCGCGAACAGACCTTTCAGATAGTTTGTTCCGATACCGCCCCATTCCCGATTGCTCATGGTGGCGAACGGGATCGGGGCAATGCTCACGGTGCAATATATCTCGATCATGCGCCCATATAGGATGACGGTGATCAGAATGGACATGATCTTGAGGCACAGACTGA
>CANQYH010000101.1 GCA_947628025.1 uncultured Lachnospiraceae bacterium
GGGACCATTACCGGACGCGCCTGACCCATACGCTGGAGGTAGCCCAGATCGCCCGGTCCATCGCCCGCGCCCTGCGGATGAACGAGAGCCTGACCGAGGCCATCGCCCTGGGACACGACCTGGGGCACACCCCGTTCGGCCATTCCGGAGAGTTTATCCTGAACCGGATCTGTGAGGACGGCTTCGCCCATTATAAGCAGAGCGTGCGGGTCGTGGAGGTGCTGGAGAAAGAGGGGCAGGGGCTGAACCTGACCTGGGAAGTGCGGGACGGTATTTTGAACCACCGGACGACAGGACATCCCTCGACGCTGGAGGGCTGCATCGTGCGTCTGTCGGACAAGATCGCCTATATCAATCACGATATCGACGACGCCATCCGCGGGAAGCTGTTCGTGGAGTCGGACCTGCCCCGCGAGTACACGGATGTGCTGGGCAGCAGCGTGCGGGACCGCCTGAACAATATGATCCACGATATCATTGTCCAGAGTCTGGACCGGCCCTGCATCGTCATGTCACCGGAGATGGAGGCGGCCATGCAGGGGCTGAGGAGCTGGATGTTTGAGAATGTATACAGCGGCAGCGCGGCCAAGACGGAGGAGAAGAAAGCCCAGCAGCTGATCGAGACGCTGTACAAATACTATCTGGACCATACGGACGAGCTTCCGGACGAGTATCAGAGGATGATGCGGGAGCGCGGCGAGAAGAAGACGCGGGTGGTCTGCGATTATATTGCCGGGATGAGCGACAGCTACGCCATCGACCGGTTCGAAGAGCTGTTCGTGCCGAAAGCCTGGAAAGGCTGAGAGGGGAGGCGGCGCGGCGGCCGGTTCGCGCGCCGGGACAGGGGAGAGTGCCGGCGCACATTCCGGCGGAGATACGCAGACAGAGGGGAGGCGGTTTTATGTACTATCCGGACGATGTTGTGGAGGAAGTCAGGTCCAGGAACGATATCGTGGATATCATTTCCGGTTATGTGAAGCTGCAGAAGAAAGGCAGCAGCTATTTCGGCCTCTGCCCGTTCCATCATGAGAAGTCGCCGTCCTTTTCCGTCTCGCCCGGCAAACAGATGTACTATTGTTTCGGCTGCGGGGCCGGGGGCAATGTGATCACGTTCCTGATGGAATATGAAAACTATACGTTTCCGGAGGCCCTGCAGGTGCTGGCGGAGCGGGCCGGCGTGGAGCTGCCGAAGCAGGAGTATTCCCAGGAGGCCAAACGGCAGGCGGATTTGAAAGCCACGCTTTTGGAGATCAACCGGCTGGCGGCCAATTATTATTATTACCAGCTGAAGCATCCCCAGGGCCGGGCCGGTTACGAGTACCTGACGGGCCGCGCTCTGACCGACGATACCATACGCCGTTTCGGTCTGGGGTATTCCAATAAGACCCCCGACGATCTGTACCGGTACCTGCGGAGCAAGGGCTATGGGGATGCCATTTTAAAGGAGACGGGCCTGGTGACGATCGAGGAGCGGGGGGCGCGGGACAAGTTCTGGAACCGGGTCATGTTTCCGATCATGGACACACATAACCGGGTCGTGGGCTTCGGCGGACGCGTTATGGGGCAGGGGGAGCCCAAGTATCTGAATTCGCCGGAGACGAAGCTGTTTGATAAGAGCCGCAATCTGTACGGGCTGAATTACGCCCGCTCTTCCAGGGAGAAATATTTTTTGATCTGCGAGGGCTATATGGATGTGATCGCCATGCACCAGGCGGGATTTACGAACGCGGTGGCTTCTCTGGGGACGGCGTTCACCACCCAGCACGCCATGATCGTCAAGCGGTACGTCAGCCAGGCGGTGCTGACCTACGACAGCGACGACGCGGGGGTCCGGGCGGCGCTGCGGGCGATCCCGATCCTGAAAGAGGCGGGGGTTTCCTGCAAGGTGCTGAATATGCGGCCCTATAAGGACCCGGATGAGTTTATCAAAAACATGGGCGCTGAGGCGTTTAAGGAGAGGATCGCGGAGGCGAAGAACAGCTTCCTGTTTGAGATCGACGTGCTGAAGCGCAGTTATGATCTGGAAGATCCGGAGCAGAAGACCGGTTTTTACAACGCGGTGGCCCGGAAGCTTTTGGAGTTTCCGGAGGCGCTGGAGCGGGACAACTATATTCAGGCGGTCTCGCGGGAGCATTTTATCAATTATCAGGATCTGAAGCAGCTGGTGAATCTGACAGCGGGGAGGCTGAGCGTCCCGGCGGCGGGACAGGGACAGAACCCGCCGGAGATCATGCGCCGGGAAAACAGAGAAAGGGAGAAGAAAAAGGACCGGGAGGACGGCGTGAAACAGTCTCAGAGGCTGCTGCTTACGTGGCTGATCGAGGATCCGGGGCTGTTTGACAAGATCGAGGGGATCATTACGCCGGAGGATTTCCGGGAGGATCTGTACCATCAGGTAGCGGAGATGGTGTTTGCGGGACATGCGGCGGGAGATCTGTCCCCGGCGCGGATCCTGAATCATTTTATCAATGACGAAGAACAATACAAGGAGGCGGCGGCGCTTTTCAATGCCAGTCTGGACGAATCTTTGAGTAACGAGGAGCAGAAGAAAGCGTTTTCAGAGACGGTGATAAAGGTGCGCAGGAACAGCCTGGAGGAGGCCGGCAGGAGGGCGTCGGATATCGCTCAGCTGCAGGAGATCATCAGGGCCCAGCGCGCGCTCAGGACACTGCATATTTCCCTTGATTAGGGCAAGACTATATGCAGACTATGGAAAGGCAGGACCATATGGACGAAAAGGTAGCAGGTTTTGAGGAAAAACTGCAGCAGCTTCTGACGGAGGCCGGAAAAAAGAGAAATACGCTGGAGACCGAAGAGATCCAGAATTTCTTTGCGGGGGAAGATCTGGATTCCGACAAATGGGACCAGGTCTATGATTTTCTGGATAATAATAAAGTAGACGTTATCACCATGGGCTCGACCGGGGATCTGGAAGAGGATATGTTTCTGGATGATGAGATGGATCTGGACGACGAGGAGGAGATCGATCTGGAATCCATCGACCTGTCGGCGCCGGAGGGCGTGGGGACGGAGGATCCTGTCCGCATGTACTTAAAAGAGATCGGCAAGATCCCGCTTTTGTCGTCGGAGGAAGAGATCGAGATAGCCAGGCGCATCGAGCAGGGGGACGAGGATGCGAAAAAACGTCTGGCGGAGGCCAACCTGCGGCTGGTGGTCAGCATCGCCAAGCGCTATGTGGGGCGCGGGATGCAGTTTCTGGATCTGATCCAGGAGGGAAACCTGGGTCTGATCAAGGCAGTGGAAAAATTCGATTATTCCAAGGGATATAAATTCAGCACATACGCGACCTGGTGGATCCGCCAGGCGATCACCCGCGCCATCGCGGACCAGGCCAGGACGATCCGGATCCCGGTCCATATGGTGGAGACGATCAACCGCCTGATCCGCACGTCCAGGCAGCTTCTGCAGGAGCTGGGGCGGGAGCCGCAGCCGGAGGAGATTGCGGAGCGGATGGAGATGCCGGTGGAGCGGGTCCGTGAGGTCATGAAGATCTCCCAGGAGCCGGTGTCGCTGGAAACGCCCATCGGCGAGGAAGAGGACAGCCATCTGGGGGATTTCCTCCCGGACGACCATGTGGCGGTGCCGGTGGATGCGGCTACCTACACGCTGCTCCATGAACAGCTTCTGGAGGTCCTGGATACGCTGACGGACCGGGAGCGGAAAGTGTTAAAGCTTCGTTTCGGCCTGGAGGACGGGCGGCCTCGGACCCTGGAGGAAGTCGGGAAAGAATTCAATGTGACGCGGGAGCGGATCCGCCAGATCGAGGCGAAAGCCCTGCGGAAGCTCCGCCATCCCAGCCGGAGCAAGAAATTGAAAGATTATCTGGATGAATGACGCGGGCCCGCGCAGGCAGGAGGAGACATGAAGCTGTCGGACAGACTGGAACTGGTGATCTCGTTCGTGGAGCCGGGAGGTACGGCGGCGGATGTGGGGACGGACCATGGCTATGTGCCCATTGAGCTGGCCGGGCGGGGGATCGTTTCGAAAGCGGTCGCGATGGATGTGCGGGAGGGCCCTTTGAGCCGGGCCAGGGAGCATATCCGCGAACGCGGCCTGTCGGATCGGATCGAAACGCGGCTGAGTGACGGCGTGGCAGCACTGCGGGCAGGCGAGGCGGATACGGTGATCGCCGCGGGCATGGGCGGCGAGCTGATCATACATATTTTAAGCGAAGGAAAACATCTCTGGCAGTCTGTGAAGCACTGGATCCTGTCACCCCAGTCGGAACAGGCCCGGGTGCGGGAGTGGCTGGGAGCGAACGGCTTCCGGATCCGGCGGGAAAGCATGATCTGCGAGGACGGCAAATATTATGTGGTGATGGACGCTGTCCGCGGTGCGATGGAGGGTCTGACCGCCGCCGAGACAGAGTACGGCCCCTGCCTGCTCAGGGACAGAGACCCGGTCCTGCGCGGCTGGCTTCAGAGGGAGGAGCAGGTGACAGGCCGAATCCTGGAAAGCCTGCAGGGACAGGACGGCGGCGGCGCGGCGGCGCGGCGGCAGGAACTTGAAAAAAAACGGACGGAGATCTGGCGGCTGCTTGCGGACTGGCAGGAAGCGCGGGGAGGACCATGCGAGACTGAGGACACGCGCCGGACTTTTCGTGCAAAGAACAGAAAAGAGGGAAACTCGTGAAGTGCGGAGAATGGATCGGGAAATTCAATGAACTGGCGCCGGAGTCCTACGCCTGCGGCTGGGACAATCCGGGACTTCTGGCCGGGAGGACGGACAAGGAGATCCGGAAAGTGCTGATCGCCCTGGACGCGGACGACGGGATCGTGGATCTGGCGGTGAAAGAGAATGTGGATCTTTTGCTGACCCACCACCCTTTGATCTTTAAGCCGGTCAGGCGGATCAACGACCAGGATTTTGTGGGCAGGAGACTGTTAAAGCTGATCGGAAACGATATCTGCTATTACGCGATGCACACGAATTTTGACGCGGCGCCCGGATGTATGGCCGATCTGGCTGCCGGACGGCTCCATCTGCTGGAGGGGCGTCCCCTGGAAGTGATGGGGGAATCGGACGGCGCGGCCTACGGCATCGGCAAGGCGGGAATCCTTTTGGAGGCTGTGACGCTGCAGGAGCTGGCGGAGCAGGTCAAGCGGGAGTTTCAGATCCCGTTTGTTTCCGTGTACGGGGCGGAGCAGGTCAAAGGTCTGGTGCGCCGGGCCGCCGTTTGTCCCGGTTCCGGCAAAGGAATGGCGGAAGCAGCCAGGCAGGCGGGCGCTCAGGTGCTGATCACGGGGGATATCGGCCATCACGACGGGATCGACGCCGCCGCGGACGGCGTGGCGGTGATCGACGCCGGTCATTACGGTCTGGAACATATTTTTGTGGAATTTATGGCCTCCTATTGCGGCAGAAAGGTCGATCCGCGCGCGGAGATCCTGGAGGCGCCTCTGCATTTTCCCGCGGAGGTCTGGTAGAGAGGAGCATGACGGTGAGAGTTTTTATCGAGGGAGAGGAGAAAGAATACGAGGCCGGGACGCGGCTTTACGAGATCGCGAAGGAATACCAGCCCGGCTATCCCCATGATATTATCCTGGCTTCCGTGAACGGGAAGCTGACGGAGCTGCATAAAAAGGTGAAGAAGGACGGGCGGATCCGCTTCATCACCACGGCGGAAAAACCGGGGATGCAGACATACCAGCGCAGCGCCACGCTGATCCTGCTGAAAGCCTTTTATGAGGAAGTGGGAGCAAAGCGCATTGAGAAGGTGTCCGTGGATTTTTCCGTCGGCAAAGGGTTTTTCGTGGACGCCAGAGGGGATTTTGCGCTGACCCAGGAGCTTTTGGACCGGGTGAAAGCGAGGATGCGCGAGTATGTGCGCCGGGAGCTTCCGATCATGAAGCGGAGTATGAATACCCAGGACGCGGTGGAACTGTTCGAAAAGCACGGGATGCACGATAAGGCCCGCCTGTTTTCCTACCGCCGGGTATCGCGGGTCAATGTGTATAACCTGGATGGTTTTGAAGATTATTTTTACGGATATATGGCCCAGAATACCGGCCAGATCCGGTATTTTGACCTGGTGCTTTACGAGCACGGCTTTATGCTCATGCTCCCGACCTTGGCAGATCCGGAGAGTGTGCCGGAGTTCGTGCCCAGCCGCAAGCTGTTCGAGGTGCTGAAAGAATCGTCCCGCTGGGGCGAGAAGATGGAGATCGTCGACGTGGGCGCGCTGAACGAGCAGATCAGTCGCGGGAACAGCGGGGATCTGATCCTGATCCAGGAGGCGCTCCAGGAGAAGCGGATCGGCCAGATCGCGGAGCAGATCGCTTCCCAGCCGGATAAGAAGATCGTCATGATCGCGGGGCCGTCCTCGTCCGGCAAGACGACCTTTTCCCACCGGCTGTCGATCCAGCTGCGGGCGCTGGGCCTGAAGCCGCATCCGATCGCCGTGGACGATTATTTCGTGAACCGGGCGGACAGTCCCAGGGACGCCCAGGGCAATTATAATTTCGAAGCTCTGGAGAGCCTCGACGTGAAGCAGTTCAACGAGGACATGACGCGGCTTCTGGCCGGCGAGACCGTGGAGATGCCCCGGTACAATTTTATCCTCGGCGAGCGGGAGTATAAGGGCGATTTCATGAAGCTGGGGAAAGACGATATTCTGGTCATCGAGGGGATCCACTGCCTCAACGACCGGCTGTCCTATTCTCTGCCCAAAGAGAGCAAATTTAAGATCTACATCAGCGCGCTGACCCAGTTAAACATCGACGAGCACAACCGGATCCCCACCACGGACGGGCGGCTTATCCGCCGGATGGTGCGGGACGCCAGGACCCGCGGTATCTCCGCGCGGGAGACGATCCGCCGGTGGCCGTCGGTGCGCCGCGGCGAGGAGGAGAATATTTTTCCGTATCAGGAGGAAGCCGACGTGATGTTCAATTCGGCGCTGGTTTACGAGCTGGCGGTATTAAAGCAGTACGCGGAGCCGCTGCTGTTCCAGATCCCGCCGGACAGCGAGGAATACATCGAGGCCAAGCGGCTCCTGAAGTTCCTGGATTATTTCCTGGGCCTGGACAGCGAGAAGATCCCTCACAATTCCATCGCGAGGGAGTTTATCGGCGGGAGCTGCTTCCCGGTGTAAGGACGGGAAAGGCCGTTTTTTCCCGAAAGCGGCGCTGCGGGGCCTGTTTTCGGCCGGGAGCCGCGTTTCTGCGGCAGAATAGAAGAAATTCTTACAAAATTCCATAGAAACGCAAGGAAAAAGCAAGAAAAAAGGAATTGGAACCTTAAAAAAAGTGTGTTATGATGATAAAGTAGAATATGAGCAGGATAAGTGATCGCTGCCGCTGCTCCGAAAGGACGCGGGAGAGGAAAGTCCGGGCTTCACAGGGCAGGATACCAGATAACGTCTGGCGGAGGCGACTCCAGAGACAGTGCAACAGAAATATACCGCCGGTTTCGGCCGGTAAGGGTGGAAGGGCAGTGTAAGAGACTACCGCCCGGGTGGTAACATCCGGGGCACATGTAAACCTTATCCGAAGCAAGACCGAACAGAAAGCATAAGGCGGCCCGTCTGCTTTCGGGTAGGTCGCTTGAGCCTGGCGGCGACGTCAGGACTAGATAGATGATCACTCACGACATAACCCGGCTTATCGTCCTGCTCATAGCTTTGAATCAGCGCCGTCGTGCAGGCGGCGGAAAACATGAATGTATGAAGGAGGCACAACATGAAGAGAAAAGCGGCTTTAGTGGCGCTACTGAGCTGTCTGCTGGTCATAGGTGCAGCGGTGCCGGCGATGGCGGCGGCAGAGGTGATCGACTATGTTTATATGAGCATAGTCACGGAGGAAGATCTGTATGAGATCGGGCCGGGGGACATTGTCAGCGAGATGGAACCCATGCTCTGGGATGAGGATTATTATACAATGACGGACTATGAAGTCAAAGGCGACTCGAACACGCCGAAGACGCGTTACTATTACTCGATCGAGCTGGAGGCCGAGGACGGGTATTGTTTCGACAGGAACACGATCGTTTCCGTGTACGGCGCTTACGAGGTGTCGTTCAGCCTCAGAAATTCCAATAAGACCATGGTCGTCACGGCCAGGACCTATCCGTTCTATGTGATGGATGAAGTCAGCGGGATCACGATCGACACGACGAACTGGGAAGCCAGCTGGGACCCGGTAGACTGCGCGAAGTCTTATTCGGTCTACGTCTATTACACGGACAGCCGGGGCAATGAGAAGAGCGCGAAAAAGACGGCGAAAAGTACGACGCTCGATCTCAGCTCTTATAAGAAATATGCGGAATACGGCGATATCTTTATTTCCGTCAAGGGTCTGAGGGACGCTACGGATACTCAGAGGAAGTATATCCTGGAGACAAATTATGTTTTCCCGGAGGGAGATACCGACGATACGGATTACGTCGATTATTATGAGTTTACGGATATTCCCTGCGATTATTCGTCGGATCTGCCGGAGGGCGTAAGCGGCAACCCGTTCGATCCGAACGCCGTGCAGGTCAGCGCTCCGTCTACAAATCCTGGAACGACGGCTCCTCCTGCGACGACGCCGGATCTTGGTACGACGGCTCCTCCTGCGACGACGAATCCGGGGACTGTGACGCCTCCGGCCGCGACGACGCCTGTGCAGGCGGACGGATGGTACGGCAGCGGCGAAGACTGGTACTATATCAAGAACGGTCAGAGAGTGGTCAGTGACTGGCTGAATCCCAAAGGCGAGGAATGGTATTTCTTTGACGCGCTGGGCAATATGTGCCATGGCTGGCTGAACCTTGGCAGCGAGGTATACTGGCTGAACGAGTCTCATGACGGCACCTATGGCCGGATGCTGGCCGGGTACCGCGTCATCGGCGGCCAGACCTACTATTTCAACGAGACCCATGACGGCACCTACGGAAATATGTATGTGAACCGCAGGACGCCCGACGGGAGATATGCGGGAGCGGACGGAGTCGTGCGGTAAACTGAGACAAAAGAAGCCGCGGATGATTTACCGGCGTTTCGGCGACAGCTGATTTTAGCAAACAGAAATCCCTGCGGGGCGATGGATTGCCCGCAGGGATTTTTTCCGTTAGAAAGAGCATTTGCCGGATGGGGCTGCAAAAGCAAGAGGTTCACAGGGGCTGTCTGCCCGCTGTGGCCGGAGCATTCGGTCAGTCATGCCGGATGCCGTATTTTTCTTCACAGTACAGGCAGCGGTACGTCTCCGTAGCGGCGTCTGCCAGATAAAAGACGTGGGGCAGCTCCTGTTCGATGGAGGTGATGCAGCGGGGATTTTTGCAATGGATGATATTGGTGATCTTCTTCGGCAGCTTCAGCCGTTTTTTCTCCACGATCTTGCTGTCGTGGATGATATTGACCGTGATGTTGTGGTCGATGTATCCCAGCACTTCCAGGTCGAGGAGATCCATAGGGCCCTCGATCTTGATGATATCCTTGCGGCCCATTTTATTGCTGCGGGCGTTTTTGATGACGGCCACCTGGCATTCCAGTTTGTCCAGTCCCAGATGATAGTAGATCTCCAGGCTTCTGCCCGCCTGGATATGATCCAGCACGATGCCTTCGGTCAATCCGCTGATATTTAACATGGCTTTTCTACCTCCAGTAAAGTCATAATCAATGCCATCCGCACATACACTCCGTACTGGACCTGCTTAAAGTAGGCGGCCCGGGGATCCTGGTCTACCTCGACGGAGATCTCGTTGACCCTGGGAAGCGGATGGAGCACGAACATATCCTCTTTCGCCAGCTTCATCTTCGCCTTGTTCAGAATGTAGGAATCTTTTAAACGGATGTAGTCTTCTTCGTTGAAGAAGCGCTCCCAAGGCCTCCTCGTTCCTGC
>CANQYH010000102.1 GCA_947628025.1 uncultured Lachnospiraceae bacterium
CCCGCTCTTTTTCGGTCAGCTCCCTGAACGGCACGTCGGTGCGGACTCCCATTTCACGGGCAATGTCTTTCATCAGCGACCACATAAGCGTCTGCCACGGCGCGACCGCGCCCTCGTCGATCGACAGCGACTCGTCCGGGACCAGCGTCGTCTCGTCTACAGTACGGACGACGCCCGTGCCGTCGCATTTTTTACATGCGCCCTGGCTGTTGAATGCCAGCTCCTCCGCGCCCGGCGCGAAAAAATGTTCTCCGCAGACAGGACATACCAGCGGAAGCCCGGCAGCCACATTCAGCGAGGGCTCCACATAGTGTCCGTTCGGGCAGCGGTGGCTGGCAAGCCGTGAATACATTAAGCGCAGGCTGTTCAGCAATTCCGTTCCGGTCCCAAATGTACTGCGGATCCCGGGAACGCCGGGCCGCTGCCGCAGCGCCAGGGCCGCCGGAACGTACAGCACTTCGTCCACCTGCGCCTTTTCCGCCTGCGTCATTCTCCGGCGCGTGTAGGTGGACAGGGATTCCAGATAGCGCCGGGACCCCTCCGCGTAAAGGATCCCCAGCGCCAGCGAGGATTTGCCCGAACCGGAAACGCCTGCGATCCCCACAATCTTGTGAAGCGGTATATCCACATCGATGTTTTTCAGATTATGTACGCGCCCGCCGCGTATTTTGATCCTGTTCGGGGTCCTTTGATCTTCCATATTTTCCTATGCTCCTGCATCTGTTTTTATCGGCTTCCTGCCGGAAGTCCCGATTCATCATTCCATGATATTAAATACCGTGCCGCCATAAGGCCGCGGACCGTTTTCACAGAAAAGGATTCCCTGTGGAGCGGAGATCTCCGCTGCGGTCCGCGCAGCATTTCTGCGGTAAACAGGAACATTATACCAAGTACCGCGCCGGAAAGCAAGCCCTCCGCCGCGCTGCCTCTGCGTCCTGCTATCCACTGGGGTTATTCAGAAATTCAGAAAATTTGCGGAAACCACTTGCAGCGAACTTTTAGATGTGCTATATTGGATATGGAAAGGGGAAGCCAGAGACACGGCCTACCCCCAATATTGTGGTTTTAAGCCCTTAACGGGCCGCCGTCACTAGTGTGAGTAGTGGCGGCTATTTCTTTTCCCTGAAAATCTGATAACACAGACTTACAAGGGCTACAATGAATATACCAATCTGAATTAAGTCAGAATATGTAATCATTGGCATGCCCTCCTTTCTTTCACGCCCATAGGGCATGATCCGGAGGGTTAGCCCCTCCGTAAAAATGGAGGGTACATTTTTGTAGAGCGGCATTAAGCCTGTAAAAGCCCAAAAAGATTTTGAGAAAAATAAATAAAAATAAATACATCCAATAAAAGCGAACGCGTCATGCGTATAGTCAATGAGCGAACTTATTTCTGTAAGCGATGATCGGGCACAATGGGAGGGTCTATTATGAAGAGGAAAGCAATTTTTATCGCGTTACTTTGGGGCGCGATCCTGTTGGCAGCGTGTCAGGCAAAGGACATCCATAATGAAAAAATAACCGAAAGCGTTTCTGCGGACGAAGCTACAGACGGATTGCCGGAAACGGGGATGACGCCGACCGGTTTTGCCGCGGAGGACAGCTACGTATCGGAACCGGTCACGTTCGTGTGGGAGAAAGTCGGGTTTGGCGGCGACTGCGTCGTTACGCTGGAACCATTTAACACATTCAAACTGTATGAAGGACCGCTGAGCAGCACGATCTACAGAGGATATTTTGACGTGGACGGGGATATTGTCACGCTGAGAGATTCCGCATCGTCATTAACGCATAAGGATTTCCGGTTCCGGATCAATGACGCCAAGACGGAATTGACGTTTATCGAGGACGGTTCGGACAGTCTGCCGTTTGTCAGGCTCGAGGACGGCGCACTTTTCAGCACGGAGATCCATCATGACGCCAGCGAATACTGGGAAACGGAATCGGAACCGGAAACCAGCGAAAGATCCGACGTGATCCCGGCGGTCATGGTGAACGGCGAGCTTTACTTTTCGACCGGACAGGAAAGCACCGTCAGCGGACGCTGCGGCAATATGGACGGAACGATCACATCGACGGTAGACGGTACGGAGTATCCCACGGAGAATAACCAGTCAAATTTCGGGACCGGTGCCGGTTATCAGTACGGCCCGGAGGAAGATACGATCGAAGTCCGTATGACAGAAAGAAGCGGCGAGCAGCGATGGATCGTGTTTAAGAAGCGCGCACACAGCGAAATGGCGCCGAATGAACTGGAAAGCGTGACCATGGAGGTAACCCATGTGACGGACCGTATGATCACGGTGGTTTTTGAGAACGGTACGGATAAGGAAATTGAGACAGGGGATTCTTTCTGGATGGAGCGACATACCAGGAATGGCTGGGAGGCTCTTGACCCGGTCATCGATAACTACGAATTCATTGCGATCGCCTATATCGTGGAGAAAGACCGGCCGCTGAAACTGGAGGTACGGTATGACTGGCTGTTTGGGGAACTGGAGCCGGGCGAATACCGGATCGTGAAGCAGGTAGATGATTTCAGAGGACCGGGCGACTTTGATACCTATCAATACCGCGCGGAATTTACCATTGACAGCGATATCTGCCGGATCGACTACGGCGCATCGGCGCTTTACACTTCCCATGACATGAATCAGGCGATCGCGGTCATTCTGGATGAATTCAGCGGATGGGAAGAAAAGGGCGGCGCGCTTCATAACATCCGCTATACCTCCGATGACTGCGGCAGTGCGGAAAATCTGGCCCGGATGAATGACCTGGCAAAGGATGGAGCGGTCTACACGCAATGTATCGAGTTCATAAGCGATTTCCATTCTCCCGAAAGCAAAACAGACGCGGGAGCCTGGGATCCGGACTTTGAGTATAAAAACTGGCACTGGTGGTTAGCACGGGAAAACGGCGGGCCATGGGTACTGGTGGCTATGGGATACGAATGGTAAGCGACCTGTGAGCAGCCGCCGCGGAACGGATGGCTGCTCACGGAGAAGCAATCGGCGGTTCACAGGATCTCTTTCCTCCGGTAATCCGCATAGACCGCCGGGAACAGCAAAAACGTCAGCGCCGCATACAGGGCGGCCAGAAGCGGCACCGCTCCCACGACTTTGCCGCCGATCGTAAACAGGTCGAAGTACCGCACCGCCATGTTAAGCTGCAGCAGGCGGTCCGGCAGGAGCGACAGGATCTTCTGCACGAAGCGGACATCCAGATTTCCCACAAACGAGGGCAGAAAGACCAGCAGCACCGGCATCATGACCGCGACGACGGCCGAGCGCGACTTCGCCGCCACGAACATGGTCAGAAGCGACAGGAACAGGCAGCCCAGATAGCCCGCCAGGACCGTCAGCACGTAAAGCTGCCCGTTGGTCAGATTGTAAAAGCATTTCCACCCGGCGCGGCTGGCCTGCAGCGGGCAGGCGGCCCCGTCGAAGCCGTACCAGCCCAGGATGATCAGGGAATAGAGAATCGACGACGCGAAATAGATCCCCGTGACGATGAGCCATCCGGCTTTCAGCTTTGCCGCCACGGCGCGGTCCCGTCCGTAGGCCGAAGAAAAGAAGATCGCGTCGCTCTTCCACTGAAATTCGTTGGCGAAGATCCCGGCCGTCAAAAAGCCCAGGATCATGGCCAGGATCATACATAGGGTTGAAAAATAGTTCAGGGCCTGGTTCCAGCCCTCCATGTAATCGTAGTAGACCGGCGTCTCCAGCGCCTCGTATTTTCGGATCAGATAGTCTTTCTCCGCCTCCGAGAACTGCCCCGCTCCGCTTCCGCCCTCCGCAAGCCATTCTTTCAGAAGCCTCGTCCGGTTGGCGTAAAAATCTCCGGCCATGCCGGGGTCCAGACGGTTGGCCAAATAGTAATCATAATGCTGCATATCGTCCGTGTAGGACACGTTCAGCAGATCGCGGATCGGCCGGATCCCCTGTCCCCAGCCGTAAGCGATCTCATTCTGCCGGACGTCGCCGGAAAGATACTCCGGCGTAGAAACGATGCGCAGGTTTTCTTCGATCACGCGGCGGATCGTCTGCTCGTCAAGCGGACCTGCCCACGCTTTCTGGGCTTTTTTCAGCTGCGTCACGGCCACGCGGCCTTTCTGGGTCACGCCGTTTTCATCCACCCATATGGTCTCCATCGCGAAATAGCAGGTAAACACGATCAGCCCCAAAAGAACCACCAGCGCCGCCCGGCCGCTTGCCCGGCCAAATACTTTTTTAACCTCATACCAGACCATGATCTTCGCCCGTCCTTTCCCCGAAATAGTGTAAAAATACGTCCTCCAGCGTCGCCGGTTCCGGGACCGGCCGGCAGGCTTCTTTCCCGTTTCCCATGCTCTTGGACCCAACCGCAGGCGGCGTTTCCGACAAAATCCGCAGTTCCACGCCGTCGTGGACGGTTTTCATGTTGGCGACCTTATAGCGTCTCATGCAGCGTTCCGCCTCCGCTTTCGTCACGGTCAGGCTCCAGACCCGTTCCGGCATCGACGAGATCAGCTGTTCCGCCGTCCCCTGCCGGACGATCCGGCCGTCTTTCATCAGCAGGATCTCGCCGGCAATGTATTCGATGTCGGACACGATATGGGTGGACAGCAGCACGATCCGGTCCTCCGACAATTCGCTGATCAGGTTCCGGAACCGGATCCGCTCCGTCGGGTCCAGCCCGGCCGTGGGTTCGTCCAGGATCAGGATCCGCGGATCGTTCAGCATGGCCTGGGCGATCCCTGCGCGGCGCTTCATGCCGCCGGAAAGCTTCTTCATTTTCTGGTCCTTTGCTTTCAGAAGTCCCACCTGCTTCAGCAGAAAGCCGGCACGTTTTCTGGCTGTGGCGGGCCGCAGGCCCTTGATCGAGGCCACGTACAGCAGGTAATCCTCCACCGTAAAATCCGGATAGAAACCGAATTCCTGCGGCAGATAGCCGAGGATCCGGCGGTACTCCTCTCCCATGGAGAAAATGTCCCGGCCGTCCCAGGCGATCTGGCCGGAAGTAGGCGTTATCAGTGTGCAGAGCATCCGCATCAGCGTGGTCTTGCCGGCGCCGTTGACGCCCAGAAGACCGTAGACGCCGCTCTCCATCGTGCAGGAAACGCCGTCTACCGCGGTCATTTCCTTAAATTGTTTCGTTAGATCGGTCAGTTTCAGTTCCATAAAATGTTTTCCTCCCAAAGCAGATGGCAGTTTCTCTGTCCTTTTGCGATGCAGTACGCAAGATACGCCAGGGACAGAACCAGCAGGGCGCACCAGACGGGAGCGGTGGCGGCAGCGAACAGGCGGTCGTTCAGGACGATCCGAAACCAGACGCCGGTCCAGATCCCGCAGAATGTGACCGCCAGGCCCTCCGAACTGAAGCGGCGGCTGTAAAGGACCGTAAAGCAGATGCAGCAGGTCACATTAAATGGCAGGAAAAACTGCACCGCCAGTTCCAGCAGCCCGATCCGCAGCAGGCCGACCGCCGCGCCGCAAAACAGGCTCAAAAGCAGGAGGTCAGCCGCCGCGAAAAGGGTCAGGCGGGCGGCGTAGATCTGGCGCAGCGTGAAATAGGCCGCGCCCTCCACCTCGACGGCCCCGGCGTTTTGGTTTTTCCAGAGCTCCGGCATCACCAGGACCACAAAAAGCGGAGCCGCGATCCCGAAGCCGCGCCGGGCGGATACGCTGCCGTCTGCCCGAAACAGCAGGCCGCACAGGGCCAGAAGCAGCAAAAGCTGCAGCATCCACCAGCGCTTCTGGATGTACCGGCTTTGCTGGCGCAGAAATTCGAAGCGGGTCAGGGAACGGGAAGCCTCGGATTCGTAAAACGCGGTCTGGGCGGCGCGGACCGTCCGCGACAGACGATCGGGATCCGGCTCGGACATGCGGTCCCAGCCGGGGGCGGCCGCATGGGTCAGCGCCTCCATCAGGAGCCGGTCGCGGACTGGCAGCCGGCTTTGTATTTTTGTCTTTCGCATCTTCATTCCCCCTCGCTCAGCCATTTTATCAGTATTTCCCTGGCCTTTTTGATCCGGTACTTAACCAGGGGCAGGCCGATCCCCAGGATCTTCGCGATCTCCCGCTGCTTTTGCTCCTGGCAGAAATACAGTACGGCGGTCTCATACAGCTCCTCGGGCAGCCGCGAAAAAGCCTCCCGAAGATCCAGGCGCAGTTCCGGGTCCGGCCACTCTCCGCGTACGCTGCAGTCCGGCGGCGGTCCGGCATTTCTTTGCCAGTCAGCCTGGGAGCGGCTGTTTCCGGCAGCTTCCGGACCTCCGCCGCCCTGCGCTTCCGTCTCAAACGCTTCCTCCGTAAGTCCCGTTTCCCGGATCCGCCGTTCCCTGGTCAGGACCTCCTCCGCGCTTCCGGCCGCGTATTCCCGCCGTTTCCGGTAATAGTCCCGGCAGACGTTTCCGGCGACCGCGTACAGGAAATTGGCGGCTTTCCCGCAGTGACGGTACCGGTCAAAGCTGCGGAAAAAGCGTTCGAACGTCTCCTGCGCCGCGTCCTCGGCATATCCGGCGTCGTCGATCCGCACCCGGCAGTACTTCAGGACCGCCGGATAATATTTCCGCACAAATTCCTCGATCGCCGCACCGTCCCCCTGTTTTATTTTTTGGATCAGCAGAAGATCCGGATCCATCGGCCGTCTCGCCTCCGTTTTTTCAGAATGTACATTCTATAAGGTATAACGCTTTTGGAACAGAAAAAGATAGCCGCACCGAACGATTGGATCCGGTACGGCTTGCAAATATGGATACTACACGATCCGCTTGAATTTTTTCTCCAGCTCGTATTTGCTCATGGAAATGATCGTCGGGCGGCCGTGAGGGCAGGCGTAGGGATTGTCCAGGGTCAGAAGCTCATCGATCAGATGGTCCGCCTCCATGGGGGAAAGGGCATGGTTGCCTTTGACGGCCGCCTTGCAGGACATCGTGGCCACACGGTCATAGACGGATTCCGTCCCGCCTTTCAGGATATCGTCAGACAGGTCGTCCAGCATTTCCATCAGCAGTTCTTTTTTAGCAATGGAAAACAGATTGTCCGGCACGGCGCGGACGGCGTATTCCTTGCCGCCGAAAGGCTCGATCTCGAAGCCGATCTCCGTAAAGCAGTTTTGGTACTTTTTCAGGACGACCTGCTCCTCGCTGCCAAGGGTCAGAATGATCGGCGGGTCGACCATCTGGGACGTGTATTCCCGGCTTTTCAGCGTCCGTATCGTGCGCTCGTACAGAACTTTCTCATGCGCCGCGTGCTGGTCGATGATATAAAGATGATCCCCGAACTCCACCAGCCAGTAAGTGTCGAACAGCTGGCCGATCAGCTTGTGGCGCAGGCGGCTCTGGGGCGTCAGCAGCTTCTCCTCAAAGAAATCCAGCTGCCGCGGGGCGGACGTTTGGGGGGCTGTTTCTTTCTCCGCATCTTGGCCGGTTTCCCCGTATTCCGTCTGACGCTCCGCGACCTGTTGGTAGACGGACTGGTGTGGGGCGTATTCGCAGCGAGTTTCGGTCGATTCGGTCGACGATGTTTTTTCTGCTGCTTCTGCTGCTTTGGGATCGTTGTCAAACGGCTCCGGGTTTCCGGGCGCTGCGGCATAGTTCCTGTCTGCGGCGTTTCCGGCCAACGCTGTTTCATCGGAGTCAGATACAGCCCTATTCTCTGCGGCTTCGCCGAACCAGGCCGCTGTCTCACCGGAGCCGGTTATAATTCCGGCCAGTGCCATTTTATCAGGGCCCGCGGTTTCGGCCAATGCTGCTTCACCGGAGCCAGATACCGCCTTATTCGCTGTGGCTTCGCCGAACCTGGCCGCTGTTTCACCGGAGCCGGCTACAATTCCGGCCAGTGCCCTCTTATCAGGATCCGGGGTTCCGCCCGCCTGCGTCCGCCCGGCGCCGGTCCTGTTTCCTGTCCCGCCCAACTGCTCCCGCCGCCGGTTCTCAAACGGTTCCGGGCGCGGCTGCAGCAGTTTCTCTGTTTTTTCCCGTTCCGATTTCCTGCCGATCTCCGCCTGGGGGATCAGCTCCTTATGGGCCAGGGCATCCCGAAGCGCTTCGAAGATCATCTGGTAGATCCGCTCCTCGTCGCGGAAACGCAGCTCCATTTTCGTCGGATGCACGTTCACATCCAGATATTCCGGCTCGATCCGGATATGCAGCAGTACGAACGGATACTTGTGCTGCATCATGAACGGCCGGTAGGCTTCCTCGATCGCTCTCGCCACGACGGCGCTTTTCACGTACCGTCCGTTGATATAATAATTTTCAAAATTCCGGTTGCTGCGGGCGATCACCGGCTTCCCGCCGAAGCCGTGGATCTGGAGGATCTCCCGCTCATACTCCACCGCCAGCAGATTGGCCGCGATCTCCCGTCCAAATACCGTATAAATGATGTCCTTCAGACTATGGTTGCCGGATGTGTGCAGGCGGTTCTGATTGTTCTGGATCAGGCGGACCGAGATATCCGGATGGGACATGGCGATCTTCTCCACCAGAGCCGCCACATGGGCCCCTTCGGTCTGGGCCGTTTTTAAAAATTTCTGCCTGGCCGGCGTATTGTAAAAGAGATTGCGCACGATGAATGTGGTCCCGTCCGGCGCGCCGATCTCCTCCAGCGAACGTTCCTTTCCGCCCTCGATCAGATAGCGCACGCCGGACAGCTGTTCCGCAGTCTTCGTGATCAGCTCTACCTGGGCCACCGCCGCGATGCTCGAAAGCGCCTCGCCCCGAAACCCCAGCGACGAGACCACGAAAAGATCTTCCGCCGATTTGATCTTGCTGGTCGAATGGCGCAGGAAAGCCAGCGGCACTTCCTCTTTCGGGATCCCGCAGCCGTTGTCCGTCACACGGATCAGGGAGATCCCGCCGTCCCGGATCTCCACGGTCACCGCCGTCGCCTGCGCGTCGATGGCATTTTCCAGCAGCTCCTTTACCACCGAAGCGGGCCGTTCGATCACCTCGCCCGCGGCGATCTTGTCGATCGTGCTCTGATCCAGTACCATGATCTGCGGCATATTGTTCCCTCCGTTCCTCCGGCAGCCATCTACTGCCACCGGTTCTTCAGCTTGCTCTGCAGCCGGCAGAGGATGTTCAGCGCCTCCACCGGCGTGATCTCATTGATCTGCACCTGCTCCAGTTCTTTTAGGATATCCTCGTTGCGCGCCGTATCGAAGATCGTCAGCTGGTTCATATCCACCTCGTCCGGCTTCGTCACGGCCTTATGCTGCCCGCGGGAAGACACCGTGGCTCCGGCCTCCGCGATCTCCCGCGCCCGGATCGTGATGTCCGCGCTGCTCAGTTCCTCCACCAGCTCTTTCGCCCGCGCGATCACCTGCTCCGGCACGCCGGCCAGCTTCGCCACCTGGATGCCGTAGCTTTTGTCCGCGCCGCCCTTGACGATCTTGCGCAGGAACACGATGTCGTCCCCCTGCTCCTTGACGGCGATGCAGTAATTGTTCACGCCGGACATGGTTCCCTCCAGCTCCGTCAGCTCGTGGTAATGGGTCGCAAACAGCGTTTTGGCCCCCAAAAGCTTCGTGCTGCTGATATGCTCCACCACGGCCCAGGCGATGCTCAGCCCGTCGAAGGTACTGGTCCCCCGCCCGATCTCGTCCAGGATGATCAGGCTGCTGCGCGTCGCATTTCGCAGGATATTGGCCACCTCCGTCATTTCCACCATAAACGTGCTCTGCCCCGAAGCCAGGTCGTCCGAGGCCCCGACGCGGGTAAAGATCCGGTCGCAGATCCCGATGTCCGCCGATTCCGCCGGCACGAAGCTGCCCATCTGCGCCATCAGAACGATCAGGGCCGTCTGCCGCATGTAAGTCGATTTGCCGG
>CANQYH010000103.1 GCA_947628025.1 uncultured Lachnospiraceae bacterium
GCGGTTACGAACTGGCCCAGAACGGTGGCCACGGCGGCGCCCATCATCCCCCACCGGAAAACGAAGATGAAGACCGGGTCGAGGATGATATTGATCACCGCGCCGGCCAGTGTGGACGCCATCGCGAAGCGGGGGCTTCCGTCGGCCCGGATGATGGGATTCAGCGCCTGCCCGAACATATAAAACGGGATTCCGAGCGTGATGTAGAAGAAATACTCTTTCGAATACCGGAACGTCTCCTCATTGACGGTTCCGCCGAACATGGAAATGATCAGACTGCCAAAGATCAGATATACCGCGCAAAGCGCCGCGCCGCAGACGATCACCATGACGACCGAATTGCCGACGCTCTTTCTGGCCCTCTCCGGCCGCTCCATGCCGAGGCTGAGGCTTACGAACGCGCAGCAGCCGTCCCCGATCATGACCGCGACTGCAAGCGCGATGACCGTCAGCGGGAAAACGACCGTATTGGCCGCGTTTCCGTAGGAACCGAGGTACGAAGCGTTCGCGATAAAGATCTGGTCTACAATATTGTAGAGCGCGCCTACCAGCAGCGAGATGATACAGGGGATTGCGTATTTTCGCATCAGTCCGCCGATACGCGCCTCCCCGAGAAACTGATTTGCTTTTTCTTCCATGAGAATTACTTCCTTTCCAAAAATAGAGAATCTGCTCCCTCCGGGATGCAAAAAAATAAACGTGTGGCTTTCAACCGGATTTACGCAGTTGAAACGCCACACGTTGCTTTCTCATTATAGCCGGGATACTCCCGAAATTCAAGCAGAAAATTTTTAAAAATCTTAGAAAACCGTCGTACCGAACGTATGAGTCCGCTATGGATATCAGACTTCCCGCGCATCTTCCAACATCCATTGTAAGACATTCTTTTTCCTTATTCCCTCATAATTTACATCGTCAAAGATCCGATCCAGCGTAAGAAGATATTTCGGATAATTGTCATGGATCTGCCGCAGAGGGGCAAGTTCACGCGCCAGAACCCTTTCATCCAACGCAGACTGCGCCACTTGAAAATAGATCGGATCTCCACTTTCCATGGCTACAAAATCGATTTCTCCGTCTGAACCGATCTGCCCCACATAAACTTCCCGGTACCTCCGCTTCAATTCGAGATACACAAGGTTTTCCAGTATATGGCCCACGTCTGTGTCCCTGCCTCGGACGAGCATATTTCTCATAGCGATATCGCAGACATAATACTTGTTCATCGTGGTCAAAAACTGCTTTCCTTTAATATTATATCTTCTGGCTTCATAAAACAGCAGACTATCCGTCAGACCTCTGATATACCGGTCGACCGTTTTCTGATCGATCCTTTTCCCGTTGGAGGCCATGGTATTGGCTATCGTCGCGGGGGAAGTCCGGTTACCGATATTGTGCATCATAAATCTTGTTACCGCCTCTAGCATATTCACATCCGCGATCCGCAGCCGTTTTACGACGTCATTCAGAAGTATCGTATGATAGATTCCCTCCATGTACTCTTTGGCTTCTTTTTCCCCATAACCATATTTCAACACATAGGGGAAAGACCCCGTCTCCATATACAGACTCATTTTCTCATCCAGTGAAATATGGCGGCTCTCATTCACCAGTCCACTGCAGAATTCCTTAAAAGACAACGGCATCATCGCCAACTCTACATACCGGCCGGTCAGCAATGTCGCAAGCTCCCCTGACATGAGCCACGCGTTGGATCCCGTAATATAAACATCACAATTGTCCCGCAAAAACAAACTGTCAATTGCCTTTTCAAACCCTGCGACATGTTGTATTTCATCAAAGAAAAGGTAATTATTTTTGTCCGGAAGCAGGCGCTCTTTCACATATTGATACAGCGATCTGTAATCTAACAGATCCTCAAATTCCAGATCTTCAAAATTGACCGCAATGATCTGCGATCGGTCAACGCCATTCCGCAGAAGATGATCCTGGAATATCTCAAACAGAGTTGACTTTCCGCAGCGTCTGACGCCCGTCACCACTTTGATGATCTGTCTGTCTTTCCACTTAATTAACCATTTCAAATAATCGGTACGTTCTATTCGTTCCATCACGTCAATGTCCTTTCTTATATTCCAATAACCATTATATTCCGTTTTCCTCAAAATATCAATAAATTATGGAATGTATTCCATTTTCGCCTGGGAATTTCATAGAAGATTCGCATCGAATGGCTGCTGTTTAGAAATCGGATTCAGTACTCTATAAGTAAATACTCTCTCAGCCAAACAAAAACATCCCAGCGATCTTGCTTTCGTCAGGACGTTTCTGTGTATTGGCCCCTTTGTATCTTTCTGTGCAAGTTATAGAAATTTCCCGTTTTCCTCCATAAAGGCCGATGCCGACAGCTGCTTTTTAGAATGCCAAGAAAACGGCGGCGCTGCCGTCAAAGCTCCTGCCTCGCAAAGATCCGGCAGCTGATCTGATACATTGCGCAGCACCAGAGAAAAGCGATGACCGGCGAGCAGCACAGCAGAACGAATATAAGCTGGTCTGTTATTTCAACGCCCAGGAGAACAAGCAGCCGGTACAGGACGAAGCCGATCGCCGCCGGAATCAGAAACGATACCAGCAGCAGCGCGCGTCCTTTTTCCGCCCCGAATTTGAATACAAGAGGGATCGATATGCTGCCGAAAATAAGAGATATTACCCATGCGGTCAGCGTTAAAAGCAGCAGTTCCCCGATCCCGACGGGGTCAAACGACACGGCCTTCAAAACCGCTCCGACGATTGCTCCCACCGCCATCCCAAACAGGCTTCCGACCGTACAGAAGATGACCAGTACAACAAATTTCCCGGCTACCAGATCCCTTTTGGAGATGGGCGTGGTCATGGCGTACCGCGTCCATTTAGAAGTATCGTCGAACACAAATGTCGTCACTATCATCCTGCTGCATAAGAACGCGCATATAAAGATATATCCTTCGATGCCGGAAGTCGTCGGAATGATGACGGCCGCAAGGACTACCAGGATCAAAAGCATGGATCTGGCGTTGTGGGAAACATTCAGACAATCTTTTAAAATTTCACTCTTCATTTCGACTGCTCTCCTTTCACATACATCAGCAGAATGTCGTCGATCGTTGCGTCGTCCACGACCGCATTTTTGTATTTGCGCTTTGCCTTTTCTTTATCCGCCACAAGCACGTTCCATTGATAATCGTCCTTGCGGTAAGCCAGGATCTCCGTCTTATCGATCTGGCTGAAAAGAGCCGCGCCGCAGCGGATGATCCCATAGTGATAGCGCAATTCATCTTTTGTTTTACAAAAAAATACTTTCCCCTGGTGAATAAAGGTAATGTAATCGGCCACTTTCTCTAAATCGGTGGTAATGTGAGAGGACATCAGGATAGAATGTTCTTCGTCCTGCACAAATTCCAGAAAAACATCCAGGATATCGTCCCGCTTAACGGGGTCCAGCCCGCTGGTGGCCTCATCCAGGATCAGCAGCTTGGGCTTATGAGAAAGCGCAACCGCTATGCACAGTTTCATTTTCATTCCTTTCGAGAGCGTTTTGATCTCTTTGTCCGCCGGAAGCTGAAAGCGTTTCAGATAATCCTGATATAAGTATTCGTCCCATTGTTTATAGGCAGCGGCGGAAATCTTTCCCACTTTGACGGGCGTCAGGGTATCATAAAAATTGATGCCGTCGAACACAACGCCTATATCCTCTTTAAGCTGCTTTGACTGGGACAGTTCCTGTCCCCAAAAGGTAACCGTGCCGCCGTCTTTCCTGATAAGGTCAAGAATAGCATTGATCGTCGTACTTTTTCCGGCCCCGTTTTCGCCGATCAGCCCCATGATCGTGCCCTTGGGAATGGAAAAGGAAACATTGTCCAACTTAAAGCCCGGATACTGCTTTGACAAATTTTCTACCTGTAAAATAGCGTCCATCGTCATTCCTCCTCCTGATAGAATATCGTCAAAAGCTCGATCAGTTTGTCCAACGATATTCCGCTCGTCCGCCCAATGTCAGCGGCCTCCTGCAAGTGCTCTTCCGCCAGCCGTTGCTGCTCTTCCTGATAAAAGTCCTTGTTTTGCGCCGATACAAAACTTCCTCTGCCAACCGTCGTTTCAATAAATCCGTCCCTCTGCAGATCTTCATACGCCTTTTGAACCGTGATCACACTTACATGGATCGATTTGGCCAACGCCCGCATGGAGGGGATCGGATCGCCGGTCTGCAGCTCGCCGCTCATAATCATGGCTTTTATCTGTGAGGTTATCTGCTCATAGATCGGCTTGCTCGTATTGCTGCTTATGATTATTTCCACAGCGTCTCTCCTTTGTCATTTAGTGTACTTATCGTACAAGTACATTATATTCAAAGCAAGTACATTTGTCAATAGGATATTTATTAAAAAAATTCGCTTATCGGGTGAGTCCGTTAAAGCGCGCAGTTATTGAAATAACGCGCCCTATCGTATAAGATCTATGTATCGGCCGGTACAGAAAAAACATACATATTGGAGGAATCAGCGATGAATATGGATATCGGAGGCACGATCAAAAAGCTGCGGACAGACATGGGGATCACCCAGGAGGACGTTGCTGAATATTTAGACATTTCCTTTCAGGCGGTCAGTAAATGGGAGACTGGAACGACCATGCCGGACATCGCCCTGCTGCCGAAGATCGCGGAGTTTTTTGGCGTCCGGATCGACGATCTGTTTTCCGTCGATCATGAAGATGAACTGAAGCGCGTGGAAGAGAGCCTGTCCCACAGATTGTCTGAACAGAGTTACCTCTACGCCAGACGAATATTGGACGCTTCTTTGCAGGACGATCCGGATAACATCCGCGCTTTGAAATTATACGCCCGCTTACATTTGTCCAGGACCAATAACGATCTGCTGGAAGCGGGAAGAATGTTGGAAAGGGCCATGAAACATGCTCCGCTCGATGAGGAGATCTTTCATCTGTATTTCCAGGTGCGCGGAGGCGGCGTATATAAAGCGCACAGCGACGACGACTGGCTGATTCGCGTATGCGAGCCCTATGCGAAAAAATACCCTCAAAATCTCGGACTTATGGTCCATCTGATTGAAGCGATGATCCGCCAGCGGTATTTTGAGAAAGCAGAAGAATACATTCACAGGATGCAGCCCGGCAGCGGCGAGGAATATCTGCGCCAGGTACTCTCAGGCGACCTGGAACTGGCAAAGGGGAACGCGGATCACGCAAAGGCGATCTGGAATACCGTATCTGAGGACGACAGTATGGGACAATATGAGATCGGGGAGCGGTTCAACCGGATCCACGAATATGAACAGGCCATCAAATGCTTTCAGAAAGCGTTTCAGACCGCCGTTCCGCCCAAACCTCTCGACTCCGTCTTTTCTCTTGCTTTTCTTTATACAAAGCTGGGAAGAAAAGCCGAGGCGGCCGAAGCATGGCAGCTCATCATAGATACGCTGGCATCGGATTTTAATGACTATGACAGCGAAACCGTAGAGTGGGCGCGCAGAGAGATCCGGAAATTACAGGGCGTATAAGATGTTTTTATCACAATTTGATTAAATGAGGAACAGAATGTGGCATATAATCGTTTCTTTCACCTTGGTTCTGCGCCTCACAACGCTTGAATATAAATGGGGTTCGGCCCCCTGAACAAAGAAAAGTCCTTTTGAAATGATCTGCTCTCCTCAAAAGGACTTTTCTGTATCTCTCTGCACATAGATTCGCCATATAAGCAGCTCCGGAACTGCCGGTCTTTCACTCCGCATTCCCGCTGTGCACCGTTATTCTTTCTCCCAAAACTGTTCCACTGCAGAAACGGCGTTTCCGGCATCTAGGCCGTACCGCTCCTGCAGGCACTCGATCGTTTCTTCCCGGGATAATTTTTCGCTCTGGCAGATGGCAATCAGCTGGCACAAAACATGGGTGAGCGTAACCGATGTTTGCTTCAGCTCCCGGCCCTCTGCTTCCCGTATGCGTTTTTCAGCCTCCAACTCCTGCTTCACAACATCTAACTCCTGCTTCGCAACATCTAACTCCTGCTTCGCAGCCGCCAGTTCCGCCCTGTTCCTGCGTTCCGCCTGTATGTTCATGCCGTCAAAATTTGCATTCTCAAACAGATATCCCATACCGCTTTCCTCCATTTCCGCCAGCTTCTCCCTGGCCTCTTCCACCGGCACATTCATCTTTTGGAACAGCGACCACAGGATCTCACGGTAAACACCACGGATCTCCTCCGGCGTCCCGTCGTAGATCTCGTCCACGTAATCACGCGACGTTTCCCAAAACTCTGTGTAATCTTCCGGACTCTGGATCCGGTTGATCATCATCACCAGGGACATCTCGTTGTGTTTTTTCTTTAGTTCTTCGTTCCCATAGCCGTGTACCCGCACCACCTTGTAGGTGAAGTCCGGTATGTACTCTTTGATCCCGTCGCTTAGACCGATCCGGTCCGACAGCCGCATGCCCGCCGTCCATTCCGCCCGTCCCTCATAGTACACGATCGGGATGATCGGGGGATAACGGAATCCTTTGCGGCCGCTGCTGCCTTTCTTAAGGCCGTCCTGCTGCTTTTTGTAATCGTACCAGATCACGGCCATATACCGGAATAACTGCATGGCGACGTCGTAATCCACATTTGACTTATGTTCGATCAAAGGGAGCACAAAGACGTCCCGCTCGCCGCCCGGTACCCGGATCCGCACCTTTTTAACGGTATCCGCTTCAAACTCAACGCCCAGAAACGCCCGGTAATGGTCCGTCACGTCCTCGATGTCCTCCGGCTGCAGGTCAGAGAATATCGAGAGGCCGCTGTAATCCCGCAAAAACTGACAGGTGAGCTGGCGGCTGCGGAAGATGGTCCGGCTGTTGGCGTCCCGGACGTGCGCGGCCGGGGAATACGAATCATCTTCTTCCCTCGCGCCGTCCCTATCAGCTGCGCTCTCATTTACGGTTTCTTCCTCTATCGTACTTTCATCCGGGCTATACCGGCCCTCTGTCATTTTATCTTCTGTATTTTTCTCCTCTGGAGTTTCTCTTATGCAGGAAATGGTTTTGTCTAAAGTCTTTTTCACTTCCTACGTTCCTCCTGATTATGGGCGCACATAGGGGCGGAAGAGTCGAGACATACCGGAAAACCGTCGAATATGGCTTGTAATTCATTATAAAACAAACGCATCCCTAAAGCAAGAGACATTTTCTCACTCTAAAAGGCGGCAGAAGCAAGCAGAAGCGGCAGGGGCACGCCTGGTTCTTCATTTGGGCCGTCATGCAGATCCTTTCCGGCAATTGGGGGCATTGCGCCGGAAGTATTCAGACAGGGCCGCCGTTATGATGGCGGTATGGACAGTTTCAGAGAGCGACCCGCGGCCGCGGCGTACCGATTTTACATTCATTTTACAGAACCACGATAGAGGATTTGACGTTCCGGGACTATCCTAAAGTTGTGATAAGGAAAACAACTAAAACAGAAAAAGGAGAATCATGAAATGAAGAAAGCAGTTTCATTTGCGCTCGGAGCGGTCCTGGCGGTCTCGATGCTGGCCGGCTGTTCCGGAGATCAGAAAGGCGGCACCGTCAACACCGACGGCTCCACATCCATGGCGGACGTGATGGGAGCGCTGACCGAGGCGTTTAAGGCAAAGGATCCGGACATCACCGTCAATTACTCCGGCACCGGTTCCGGCTCCGGCATCAGCGGCGTCCTGGACGGGACCTGCGACATCGGACTTTCCAGCCGGGAGCTTACGCAGGAAGAGACGGAGAAAGGCGCGGTCGCTCATGTGGTCGCTCTGGACGGCGTCGCCGTTGTCGTAAATCCCCAAAACGCCGTCGCGGACCTGACCACGGAACAGATCGCGGACATTTTCACCGGAAAGATCGCCAACTGGTCCGAACTTGGCGGCGAAGACGCGCCTATCGCGGTCTACGGACGCGAGGACGGTTCCGGAACGCGCAGCGCTTTCGAAGAGATCGTGGGCGTGGAAGACGCCTGCGCCTATACCAACGAATACGGCTCCACCGGCGACGTCATCGGCAATGTGGCCTCCAATGAAAACGCCATCGGATACGCTTCCCTCTCCGCTGTGGACAGCAGCGTCGCCGCCGTCAAAGTAAACGGCGTCGCTCCCAGCGAAGACACCGTCAAGGACGGAAGCTACACGATCCAGCGTCCCTTTGTGATGGTCACCAAAAAAGATGTGAAGCTTTCCGCGGCAGCGCAGGCATTCCTCGATTTTGCGGTAAGCGAGGAAGCGGCGGAATACATCGCGGCGGCGGGCGCCGTCTATCCGAACTGATATGAAGACGGCGAAATGGAAAACCATGGAGAGAGCCATGCAGCTTCTCTTCACTTTGTGCGGACTTGCGGCGGTGTGGTTTGTGCTGCTCATCACCGTTTACCTCATCCTTTCAGGGATTCCGGCCATCCGAAAAATAGGTCCTGCCGATTTTCTGTTCGGAAAGACCTGGGCGGCCGGACGGGACCAGTACGGCATCCTCCCTCTGATCCTTACCTCTGTGTACGGCACTGCCGGAGCCATCGTGATCGGCGTGCCGGTCGGATTCTTTACGGCCGTCTTTCTGGCTAAGGCCGCGCCGAAAAAAGCCGCGGCCATCCTTCGTCCGGCCGTGAGCCTGCTGGCGGGCATTCCGTCGGTCGTCTACGGCCTCGTGGGGATGTGCGTCCTGGTCCCTGCGCTGCGCAGCCTGCTGGGCTTGCCTGCCGGGGACAGTCTTCTGGCCGCCATCCTCGTACTGGCGGTCATGATCCTGCCCTCCATCATCTCCCTTTCGGAGACAGCGCTGGAGGCGGTGCCGAAAGAATATGAAGAGGCGTCCCTGGCTCTCGGCGCGACTGAACTGGAAACGTATTTCCGCGTCTCCGCCCCCGCGGCCAGAAGCGGCATCGCGGCCGCGGTGGTGCTGGGGATCGGACGGGCCGTCGGCGAGGCCATGGCCATCATGATGGTAGCGGGAAACGTCGCCAATATGCCGGCCCTGACCCGTTCCGTACGGTTCCTTACCACCGGCATCTCCATCGAGCTGAACTACTCGCAGGACGGGAGCCTGCAGCGCCAGGCGTTATTTTCCATCGGACTCGTCCTGTTCCTCTTCATCATGCTGATCAACGCCTTATTAAACCTCGTTTTGAAACGGGAGAAAGAGGACTGACATGAGACGAAAACTATACGCGATCGCGGGCTGGACCCTCCTGTACGGATGCGCGGCGGTCACCGCCTGCCTGCTTTTGTTCCTCATCGGGTACATCCTTCTCCGGGGGACCGGCGGCGTGAGCTGGCGGTTTTTGTCCACCGCCGAAAGCGTCATCCACGGTACGGTGGGCATCCTGCCGGCGATCAAAAACACGCTTTTTGTGATCGTTGTTTCCCTGACCGCCGCGCTTCCGCTGGGAGTAGGCGCGGCCATCTACCTGACGGAATACGCCCGGAACAAACGGTTCGTGGCGGCGATCGAGTTCGCGTCAGAAACGCTGGCCGGAATCCCGTCCATCATTTACGCCCTCGTCGGCGTCATCGTATTCTGCACGGCGTTAAAACTGCAGAAAACGCTGCTGGCCGGTTCCCTGACGCTGGCGGTCATGATCCTGCCCACCATCATGAGGTCGACGCAGGAGAGTCTGAAAACGGTGCCGATGTCTTACCGGGAGGGCGCGCTGGGCCTGGGAAGCGGAAAATGGCACATGATCCGCACGGTCGTGCTGCCGTCCTCCATCGACGGGATCGTCACGGGATGTATTCTCGCCGTGGGCCGTGTGGTGGG
>CANQYH010000104.1 GCA_947628025.1 uncultured Lachnospiraceae bacterium
GATTTAAGGTTGGGAAACTGACTGGATGTAGAAATGCTTCCCTTATTTTGTGCATGAGCTTCATGAAACAACCCTGGTTTACTTACGTAAACCTCTTGCTTTTTTTCCTGTTTTGCTATAATATAGATTATGGGTAAATTTACAAGGAGAGAGGGGATACTATGATTTCGAATCAGATTCTTCAAACGACGATTGACGGACTGAAAGGGATCACGAGGATCGATCTGTGCGTTTGCGATACAGAGGGCAAGACGCTGGCGACGACGTTTTCGGAAGCGGAAGAGGACGAGGCCGCGATCCTGGCCTTTGCGGATTCTCCGGCTGACAGCCAGGTGATCCAGGGATTCCAGTTTTTTAAGGTCTTTGACGAACATCAGTTAGAATATATCCTGCTTGCCAAAGGCGGCAGCGACGACGTATATATGGTTGGAAAGATGGCTGCTTTCCAGATTCAGAATTTGCTGGTGGCCTACAAGGAGCGTTTTGATAAGGATAACTTTATCAAAAACCTCCTACTGGATAATCTGCTGCTGGTGGATATCTACAACCGGGCGAAAAAGCTGCATATTGAGACCAGCGTGAAGCGCGTGGTCTACATCATTGAGACGAAGAATGAGAAAGACACGAACGCGCTGGAGACGGTTCGCAGCCTGTTTGCGGCCAAGACCAGGGATTTCATCACGGCGGTGGACGAGAAGAACATCATCGTGGTCCGCGAAGTGAAATCCGGCGAGACCTACGACGATCTGGAGCGGACCGCCAATGTGATCGTGGATATGCTGAATACCGAGGCGATGACGAAAGTACATGTGGCGTTCGGCACGGTGGTCAATGAGATCAAGGAGGTTTCCCGTTCCTATAAGGAAGCCAAGATGGCGCTGGACGTCGGCAAGATCTTCTACAGCGATAGGAATGTAAACGCGTACAATAAGCTGGGCATTGGCCGTCTGATCTATCAGCTGCCTCTGCCCCTGTGCCGTATGTTCATCAAGGAGATTTTCGACGGCAAGTCCCCGGATGAATTCGATGACGAGACCCTGACGACGATCAACAAATTCTTCGAAAACAGCCTGAATGTGTCCGAAACCTCCAGGCAGCTTTACATTCACAGGAATACTCTGGTCTACCGCCTGGATAAACTGTTAAAGAGCACCGGGCTGGACCTGCGCGTGTTTGAGGACGCGATCACGTTTAAGATTGCCCTGATGGTAGTCAAGTACATGAAATATATGGAGAATTCGGATTTCTAAGGGGCAGATAAACAGATGATAGAAATTACAAATGTATGCAAGGAGTATTCCGAGGGGAATAAAGCGCTCAAAAATGTCACGATCACAGTCGAGGACGGGGAGTTTGTCTTTATCATGGGCCGCAACGGATCCGGCAAGACGACGATCTTCAAGCTGCTGATGAAAGAGGAGGAACTGACTTCCGGCAAGATCGTGGTCAACGACATGAACCTGGGCAAGATGCCGAGGAGCTACGTGCCCAAATACCGCAGGAGACTGGGAGTCGTGTTTCAGGATTTCCGCCTTTTGGATGACCGCAACGTGTATGAGAACGTGGCGTTCGCCATGCGCGTCGTAGGCGCTTCCTCCCGCAGAATCCGCGAATCGGTGCCGGAGATGCTGCAGATGGTGGGGCTTTCCGCGAAGTACAAGATGTTCCCGCATCAGCTTTCCGGCGGCGAGCAGCAGCGCGTGGCCATTGCCAGGGCGCTGATCAACCGGCCGGAGGTGCTGCTGGCCGACGAGCCGACGGGCAATCTGGACAGTCACAATGCGATGGAGATCATGAAGCTGCTGGATGAGATCAACGGGATGGGGACTACGGTGATCGTAGTTACTCACAGCCACGAGATCGTAGAGAAGATGCACAAGCGGGTGATCCATATGGAGCGGGGCTGCGTCATCAGCGATGATGCGGAGTACGTGGATGACGCGGAAGCGGAGGACGAAGACGATTATGAAGAGGATGAAGCCGGGGACGACGATGAGGAAAATGCCGGCTCTGTAACAGAGGACGGAAATATTTATGAGGATTAGCACGTTTTGGTACTGCGTCAAGCAGGGCATCAAAAATATATGCAGGAACATCTGGTTTTCACTGGCCTCCGTGGCTACGATCTCCGCATGTATCTTTTTGTTTTGTATGTTTTTCAGCATCATGGTCAACGTCCAGCATGTGGTCCATCTGGTGGAGACCACGGTGGGTATTACGGTATTCTTTGACGAGGATCTGACCCAGACCCAGATCCATGCCATCGGCGATCAGATTGGCAGGCGGCCGGAGGTGGCGTCGATGGAGTTTACGTCCGGGGACGACGCCTGGGAGATAATGAAAGAGGAATATTTCGAGGGGTTCGAAGAACTGGCGGCCGGGTTCGAGGAGGATAATCCGATGGCCGGGTCTTCGTCCTACCAGATCTTTTTGAACGATCTTTCCAAGCAGGAGCAGTTCGTAAATTATCTGCAGAATCTGGAAGGCGTCCGGCGGGTAAACTATTCCAGCAGCGCCGCGGCCGGTCTGACCAGCTTTAATACGGTGGTCGGCCTGCTTTCTACGCTGATCATCGGCGTGCTTCTGGCGGTATCGGTCTTTTTGATCAACAATACGATCAATATGACCGCGGAGTTCCGCAAGCACGAGAACCAGATCATGCGCTATATCGGCGCCACCAACGGCATGATCCGCGCGCCGTTCGTGGTGGAAGGCGTGGTGATCGGGCTTTTGGGCGCGGTCCTGCCGCTGTGTTTTATGTTTTACCTGTATGGCCGGGCGATCGGCTATGTGCAGGAAAAATTTCAGGTCCTGTCCGGCATTTTCCAGTTTCTGCCATTGGAATCGATCTTTCCGTACATGGCGGCGACGGCGATGCTTTTGGGTTTGGGGATCGGTTTTTTTGCCAGCTTCTTTACGATTCGCAAGCATCTGCGCGTGTAGCGTGCGCGGCTGCGGATATGCGGCGATCCGGCGGGACGGCTGGTCTGCATAATCAAACGTGCGGTGGAGATACTAAAGAATCATGTTTGATGATTCTGCCTTTCAGCGGCGAGGTTCCGGAAAGCCGTATAAAGTCGTGAGAGGAGAGAGATTATGGAAAACGGAGAATCCAAAAATAAATTTTGGAAAGGCGTGCTGGTCGGCGCGATGGTCATGGCGTTCGTGTGCCTGGCGGTAGTCGGCGTATCGGCGGGCATTTTCCTGATCGGGCGGACGGTCATCGACAGTCAGGCCCAGACAAATCTGCAGCAGGGCGAGGCGGGAGTATCTCCGCTGCAGGAGTCTTTTTTTGACAGGGTCAGTTCCAAGATGGAGTATATCCAGGATATTATTGAAGAGTATTTTCTGTATGAAGAGGATATGGAGGATATCGAAGACGGGATCTACACGGGCCTGATGTACGGGCTGAACGACCCCTACGCCGCATATTATAATGAGGAAGATTTTAAGGCGTTCCAGGAAGATACATCCGGAGAATACTGCGGGATCGGCGCGATGGTCCAGCAGAATATCTCCACCGGCATCACTACGATCGTCCGCGTGTTCAAGGACGCGCCGGCGTTCGAAGCGGGGATGCTCCCGGGCGACATTCTGTATAAAGTAGAGGGCGAGCCCATTACCGGCAAGGATCTGGATCTTCTGGTCAATGAGGACATCCGCGGCGAGGAGGGGACGTTTGTCAATGTCACGGTCCTGCGGGGCGACGCGGCGGAAGAAGTGGAGCTGCGGATCGAGCGGCGGCGCGTGGAGGTGCCTACGGTGGAACACCAGATGCTGGAGAACCAGGTCGGTTATATTTACGTGCTCCAGTTTGATACCGTCACCAGCAGCCAGTTCATCGCTGCGATCGAGGACCTGGAGAGCCAGGGCATGAAAAAGCTGGTCATCGATATGCGGGATAATCCCGGCGGCGTTCTGGATACGGCCGTAGAGATGATGGCCTATGTGCTTCCGGAGGATAAGCTGGACGGTCTTCTGATCTATACGGAGGATAAGGACGGCAAAGGCGACCGGTATTACTGCGAGGGAGGAATGATCCGGGCGCAGAACGATTACGGATACCGTGAGGCCGCCTATCCCAAGCCGGACGGACATGAGCTGGATCTTCCGATCGCCGTTTTGGTCAACGGCAATTCGGCCAGCGCTTCGGAGCTGTTTACGGGGGCTCTGCAGGATTACGGCGCGGCGGTCGTCGTGGGAACCCAGACCTTTGGCAAGGGCATCGTGCAGAATCTGATCCCGTTAGGCGATGGGACCGCGATCAAGCTGACCACCTCCCGCTACTATATTCCCAGCGGCGTCTGCATCCATGAAATAGGCGTGACGCCGGATGTCGTGGTGGAGCTGGCAGATGAACTGAAGACCAAGTCGGTGGTGGAGCTGGATGAAGACAATCAGCTGGCTGCGGCTCTCGAAGCACTGGAGAAGATGGAGAAATAAGCTGCCGTCAGGACCTGATCGTCCGTGTTGGGAATGAGGCAGAGAGACGCGGAATACGCGGAACGGAGTTGATCATATGCCGCGGGGTGGAACCTTTTTCAGATCGTAAGATCCGGAAACGGACCGCCCCGCGGTATTTTTTTGTCCTGACAGTTCCGGGGCCGAAAATACAGGATGGCCTTGTGACGCAGCCGGGATCCCGCGGAAAGAGCCGGGCGGCGGAGTTTTCGGCACAAAAACAGGACCGCTTCCCGCCCCGGCAGGTCCTTGGGCGGTAGTGCCCGGGAACCTGCCGCGGTTTGGGAGCGGTCCGTGCGGATCTTGTTTGTATACAGCAGAAACAGTTGAACGGACTGCGCAAGGGCGGCAGAGACGCAGAGACTCTTACCGTTTACGGCAGCTCATTTTACATTCCGGCAGCGGAGCGATCACAGAAGCGCCTTATACAGTTCGACGATCTCCTCTACGGAAGTATCTCTCGGGTTGCCGGGACGGCAGGCGTCGGCGTACGCGGATTCGGCCAGGAACTGGATGTCCTCTTCTTTCACGATCCCTTTCAGGTCTTTCGGGATGCCTACGTCGATGGACAGCTGCTGTACCGCGTCCACAGCCGCTTTGCGGTATTCTTCCTGGGTCATCTCATCGACGCCCTCTACGCCCATGGCCCTGGCGATCTCTCTGTACTTCTCGCCGGTGCAGGGAGCATTGTAGGCCATGATGGACGGGAGCAGGATCGCGTTGGCGACTCCGTGGGGCGTATCATAAACGGCGCCCAGGGAATGGGCCATGGAGTGTACGATGCCCAGTCCTACGTTGGAGAAGCCCATACCTGCGATATACTGGCCCAGAGCCATGCCCTCGCGGCCTTCCGGCGTATTGGCGACCGCGCCGCGCAGCGACTTGGAAATGATCTCGATGGCTTTCAGATGGAACATGTCGGTCATCTCCCAGGCGGCCTTGGTGATATAGCCCTCGATCGCGTGGGTCAGGGCGTCCATGCCGGTGGCGGCGGTCAGCCCCTTGGGCATCGTGGACATCATGTCGGAATCGATCACCGCAACTACGGGGATATCATGGGTGTCCACGCAGACAAATTTTCTCTTTTTCTCTACGTCGGTAATGACATAGTTGATCGTGACCTCGGCAGCCGTGCCGGCTGTGGTCGGGACCGCGATGATGGGTACGCAGGGTTTCTTCGTGGGCGCTACGCCCTCCAGGCTCCTGACATCCGCGAATTCCGGATTGTTGATGATAATGCCGACGGCCTTGGCAGTATCCATGGAGGAACCGCCGCCGATGGCGATGATATAGTCCGCGCCGGAAGCCTTATAAGCGGCGACGCCGGTCTGCACGTTCTCGATCGTGGGATTGGGTTTGATGTTGGAGTAAATCTCATAAACCAGTCCGGCTTCATCCAGCACATCCGTGACTTTTTTGGTAACGCCGAATTTAAGCAGGTCGGGATCGGAACATACGAACGCTTTCTGGAAGCCTCTGACCTTGACCTCTGCCGGGATTTCCTTGATGGCCCCCGCGCCATGATAGGAAGTCTCATTTAATACGATTCTGTTTGCCATAGCTGCAACACACTCCTTTTCATTCATTTAAGCCGGCTCCAGGATGTCCGGCCCATACGTATATTTTACCAGTGATTGAAGAAAAAGGAAAGAGGTTTATGAAGAATCTTTTCGGTTCTTTCTGTTTTGCCGGCTGCGTTTATTCATGGAGATACGGGGAAAACGGGAGCCGTCGCCGGCCGGTGAAAAGGAATGTATGGGCGGAAAGAAAAGAATATGGAAGAAGCGCTGTTTAAACGGATGCAAATACGGGTGGAAAACGGAGGCGTTTTGCGGTAGAATGGTCGAGACGGCGGTGCGGAATCGGGGTACGGAAAGTAAAGCCGGACTGCTGTCGGGGATCTAACCACCACAACTTTCTTATAGGAGGATGCGTCATGAAGACGATTAAGGTAGCGGCGGCGGTCATTACCCGCGGCGGCGAGATATTTGCTACGCAGCGGGGGTACGGTGATTTTAAAGGCGGCTGGGAGTTCCCGGGAGGAAAGGTGGAAGCGGGCGAGACTTCGCGGCAGGCGCTGAGACGGGAGATCCAGGAGGAGCTGGGGGCCGAGATCCGCGTCGGCGGATATATTACGACGGCGGAGTACGATTATCCGGGCTTTCATCTGTCCATGGACTGTTTCTGGTGTACTCTATGTTCCGGGGAGATGGTACTCAGGGAACATGAGGCCGCCCGCTGGCTGACGGGAGATCTGCTTGACAGCGTGGACTGGCTTCCCGCGGACCGGGGCGTGGCAAAGTTGCTGCGGAGGGACTGGCTGGGAGGTGTGGATCGGGATCGGACGGAGGAGAGCAGATGAGGAAAAAGGGATTTTGTATATTGGTTTTCCTGACGGCGTGCGGTCTGTGCGGATGTTTAAACGGCCGGAACGCGGGAGAGAGAACGAAAACGATGGGGGCAGAGGTAGAGATAGAGACGGATGTTTTTGCGGTAAAGAATGAAGCGGAGACAGGAGAGACAAGGGAGAATTCTGCGCAGTTTGGACCGTCGGAGGAAACGGAGCAGTCGCCGTCGGAAAAAACGCTGCCGGTAGAGGCAGAGCAGTCGCCGTCGGAAAAAGCGCTGCCGGCAGAGGCAGAACAGTCGCCGTCGGAGGAAGCGCTGCCGGCAGAGACGGAGCAGCCGCCGTCGGAGAAAACGGAGCAGCCTGAGGAAACAGGACAGCCCGGTTCGGAAGAAAGCTTAGCGGAGGAAACGCAAACCATTTCACCGGCAGAGATGACGGAAACGGCGGATCTAAGCGATTATTTCGGGGAAATTCGCGGCTGCGCGGTATGGTACTCCCCGGCAGAAAACCGGTACGTGTTTTATAATGAGGAAATGTGCAGGCAGGAGGTGTCGCCGTATTCCACATTTAAAATTGTTTCCGCATTGTCCGGCCTGAAAAACGGCGTGCTGGAGGACGCGGATTCGGTCATGCGGTACAGCGGGACGGTCTATCCCGTGCCGGAATGGAACCGGGACCTGACGCTGAAAGAAGCAGTGCAGTCTTCCTGCATCTGGTATTTCCGGCAGGTGATCGACGCGGTGGGGCGGGAGACACTGGAAAAAGAGCTGACGCTTTTGGAGTATGGCAACTGTGACCTCTCTGACTGGGAGGGGAGCGGGATCAATCCCCTGCCGGAGCTGAACGGCTTCTGGCTGGGGTCTTCCCTGAAGATCTCGCCTCTGGAGCAGACACAGGTCCTGAAACGGATCTTTGAGGGCGAAAGCATTTACGGGGAAGAGGAGACTGCCGTTCTCAAGGAACTCCTGCGGGTGAGCGATGACGGTGGGCGGCAGATCTACGGGAAGACGGGATCCGGCAGCGGGGAGGCGTGGTTCGTGGGATTTTGCGAAGAAAACGGCGGGCGAGCCTATTTTGCCGTATATCTGAATGACAGCACGCAAAGCGGCGCCATGACAGGCGCTGCGGCGAAAGAAATCGCGATGGAGTGGCTGACGGCGGATCGGACCGGGGCGTGACCCGGCTCACGAAGCGCGCGGTACTGCTCAGAAAATATTCATGATTCCGTAAGAAACCCTGAATTGACATGCGGGGCGCTGTATGATATAACTGTATTAATCGTATTAGTACACTTGAAAATATAGATTTCCCGCGCCGCGGCCGGGTGAGAGGCGGAAGCAGGCGGCGCAGCCCGGCACGGCGTGGCCGGTTCCCCGCAGAACGGCGGCAGTTCCGGGCCGGATGCGGGGAAGAGGGAGAATCGGGGGTATTGATACAGGGAATACTGCTCTCAGGCAGAGAAAGGAGAGAGGCAGGATGATCATTTTGGATTACAGGGACCGGCGTCCGATCTATGAGCAGATCGTGGAGCGGTTTCAGGAGCTGATGGTGACCGGGGCCCTGGCGCAGGACAGCCAGATGCCGTCGGTGCGGTCTATGGCGATGGATCTGTCGATCAATCCGAATACGATCCAGAGGGCTTACGCGGAGCTGGAGCGGCAGGGTTATATCTACACGGTCAAGGGAAAAGGCAGTTTTGTGGCGGATAACAGCCTGATCCGCAGCCGGCAGGGCGATCTGGTACTGGCGGAACAGGAACAGCTGGCGAAGCGGGCGTATCATCTGGGGCTGGACAGAGGAAAGCTGGCCGCGGTGATCGACGCGGTATATGAAAAGGACGGATCGGAGATTTCGGCGGCTGCGCCCGCGGACAGCGCGGAACATGGAGCGGCGTCCGGGAGAGGCGCGGATGGGGCCGCAGAGCGCATGGAACCGGGAAAGGAGGGAGAGAAAGCATGATTGAAGTGAAGAAACTGACAAAGCGGTTTGGAGATATCGTGGCGGTGGACCACATCGACGCGGTCATAAAGGACGGCAGCGTCTTTGGACTGATCGGGACCAACGGAGCGGGCAAGAGCACATTTTTGCGGATGCTTGCCGGGATCCTGCGGCCGGACGAGGGGAGCGCCGTCATCGACGGAAAGCAGATCTATGAGGATACAGAGGTGAAGAGCCGGTTCTTTTATATCTCCGACGACCAGTTCTTTTTCGGCAATTCCACGCCCGAGGAGATGATGACTTTTTACCGGACGGTCTATCCGAGATTTGACCGGATGCGGTTCATCCATCTGATGGACAGTTTCGGACTGGACCGTAAGCGGAAGATCAATACGTTTTCCAAGGGAATGAAAAAGCAGGTGTCGGTGATCTGCGGCATCTGCGCCGCGACCGATTATCTTTTCTGCGACGAGACCTTTGACGGTCTGGACCCGGTCATGCGGCAGACCGTGAAGAGCCTTTTTGTGGGGGACATGCAGGAACGGAACATGACGCCGATCATTGCGTCCCATAACCTGCGGGAACTGGAGGATATCTGCGATCATGTGGGCCTGCTCCACAAAGGCGGGATCCTGCTGTCGAAAGACCTGGAGGATATGAAGCTGAACATCCATAAGATCCAGTGCGTGCTGCAGCCCGGCATGGGGGCGGATGCGATCAGGGGACTGGAGATACTGAAAACAGAGGAAAGAGGGAGCCTGCTGACGCTGACCGTGCGGGGCACCAGGGAATCGGTGGAGGAAGCGATCGCGGCGTGCGAGCCCATTTTCGCGGAGATCATACCGCTCTCCCTGGA
>CANQYH010000105.1 GCA_947628025.1 uncultured Lachnospiraceae bacterium
TCTGCGATCTTCAGTAATGTTTCTTCTTCGTGTTTGTCCATGCTTCTGTCTTTCCTTTCTCCATCTAAAATCTCTCCGATTTCCACAGTGTAAAACTTCGACATCTGAATAAGCAGATCAAAGTCCGGCATCATCGCGCCGTTTTCCCAGCGGGAAACGCTGCGGTTGGATACGCCCAGCATCTCCGCAAGCTGCTCCTGCGTCAATGCTTTTTCACTGCGAAGCTCTTTAAGAAACTTTCCGACTTTTTGCTGATCCATGATGTGTTGATCCCCTTTCGTCTTTTTGCTGGTCCATGATGTGTCGGCCTCCTTTCGCTTTCAGAATAGCGCATCGGGCGGGAAAAGTACAGGACAGAGGCTGAGAATGATGCCAATTCCACATAGACAAAGCCGCAAGAAGCTTTAAATTTTTGGAAAAGCTTTGGAAATCTGGAAAGAAAAGATTGCCGGCGCGCCTGGCCGGGCATATTTTTTACGATTGCTGCGGAATGGATCTTTCCGGGGCGAGTGAAGTACGGGAAAGAGAAGCATAAAAATCAAGCGGCGGTTGATTTTGCTCCAGTCTGCGTCCATTGAAATCAATTTGCAGGCGATTTATAATTGAACCGCAGCTTGATAAACAGATCGAACACAGGGAGGAAAACATGGATATTGCCATAATCAGCAGCCAGATACAGAAATTCAGGAAACAGCTGGGTATGACCCAGAAAGAGCTGGGCGCGGCGATCGGAGTCAGCACCCAGGCGGTGTCTCAGTGGGAAAACGGCGGCGCGCCGGATGTAGCGCTGCTGCCCGCGATCGCGGACAAGCTGGGCGTCACGGTGGACGCGCTTTTCGGACGCGAGGGAGGAGAAGTGCGGGACATGACGGAGACGCTGACCGGGTGGCTGCGTTCAAAGACAAAAGACAGGCGGTTTTCGGATCTGACGCGGCTTTTGTGGGAGGCCGCCATGCGTATGGTCGTAGGCGGCAGCGGACCCAGGATCGAATACCCCAAGAGCTGCCGCCTTTATGACGGGGACCTGGCTGATGGGATACTGCTGCGGCTGATCGTGCAGACGGACGACGGGTCCATCGTAGGGGTGGGCGCAGAGGATATGTCCTATATGTGTGTGTTTCCGAAGCCGGAAGCGGGATTTGACGCGTTTCTTTTATCCAGCGACGTTTACCGGGAACTGTTTTCGGTTTTGTGCCTGCCCGGGGCGCTGGAGCTTCTCCGGTGGTTCAGCGGGACGGCCAAACACAGGCTTTTTGCCGTCGGGGCCGCGGCGAAACGTGCCGGGGTCGGTCTGGAGGACGCGAAGAATGCGTTGGAAGCCATGACGAAAGCGGGAATTTTCACGAGCCGCGAGCTGGAACTGGAGGACGGGCCCGTGACAGCTTACATGCTGGAGGACGATTCGGCCGTGGTGCCGTTTTTGCAGTTTGCCGGCTGGCTCCGGGGTGAACTGTCCATGACGTATCGGGACGAGCGCACGAGCGCAGGTTACGCGAAATGGGGGAAGTGATAAGAGATGAGAAAGAATGATTCCGCCCGGCCGTATATCCGGGCGTTTTACAGGAAAAACCATCTGCGTTTCCTGGCCGCGGCGGTCCTGGGAAGCGCGATGCAGCTGGAGATTTTGTTTGTTTCCTGGGTTTTGGGAGAAGTGCTGGATGTGATCGCGGCCGGGGACGCCGGGAGGCTGTGGGAGGTGCTGCGTCTCGTCGCCGTCTCGGCGGCTGTCATGCTGGCGGTGAATCTTATGTATGAACGGCTTCGCGCGGAATGTTTGCGCCGGGCGGCGGTGCAGTACAAGGAAGCGGCCTTTGCGGCCATTTCCCGGAAGTCCATCCATGCGTTTTCCAGGGAGAATACAGGGCGGTATATCGCCTTGCTGACGAGCGACGCGGAAAAGATACAGGAAAATTATCTGGCCGCCGCGCTCTGGCTGATCCCCCAGCCCTTTTTGATCCTGGGGATGCTGTGGATGATGCTGCGGCTGAGTCCAATGCTCACGCTGGCGACGCTCTTCTTCCTGTTCCTGCCCGTCGCGGGGGCCATGGCCCTGGCGTCGGAGCTGACCCGGCGGGAGCGGGCGGCCAGCGACGTCAACGAGCGTTTTGTCGGGAAGATAAAGGATCTGCTTTCCGGCTTTTCCGTTATCAAGAGTTTTAAGGCGGAGCAAGAGACGGGGCGGGTTTTCGCGGCCGAAAACGCCGCTCTTGAAAACGGGCGGTTTCGCAGCCGATGGTGGGAGGGATTGCTGGGCAGCACGGCGCAGGCGCTGGGCCTTGTGACGCAGTTCGGCATTTTCTTTACCGGCGCGTATCTGTCCCTCGTCCGCGGCAGCGTCACCGCCGGTACGGTGCTGATTTTTGTCAATCTCAGCGGGAACCTGCTGAATCCCGTCCAAACGATGCCAAAATATCTGGCGGCGCGCAGGGCGGCGCGGGGGCTGATCGGGAAGCTGGCGGATATGGCGCAGGAGAATGGGTCCCGCACGGGCGAAACGGTGGAACCGGCGGTGCGGGATTCCATTTCACTGGAACATCTGACGTTCGGCTACGAGCCGGGCAGGCCGGTCCTGAAAGATTTGAATCTCCGTTTAGCGGCCGGGAAGAAATATGCCCTGGTGGGTGCCTCCGGTTCCGGCAAGAGCACGCTTTTGAATCTCCTTATGGGCGCTTACGACGGGTATGAGGGTCATCTCACCGTGGACGGCCGGGAGATCCGCGATATAGATCCCGACAGTCTCTACGATCTGATGAGCCTGATCGAACAAAACGTATTCATTTTTGACGATACGCTTCGGCGGAATATCACGATGTTCCGGGAATTTCCGGCGGCGGAGGTGGAGAACGCCGCGGAGCGGGCGGGACTTTCCGAACTGATGCGCGGCCGCGGCGCAGATTACCCATGCGGCGAGAACGGTTCCGGGCTTTCCGGCGGAGAGCGGCAGAGGATCTCCATCGCACGGGCCCTGCTGCGGAAAACGCCGGTGCTGCTGCTGGACGAGGCCACGGCGGCGCTGGACAATCAGACGGCGTTTTCGGTCACCGAGTCGATCCTGGAGCTGGAGGGACTGACGCGGCTCGTCGTGACCCACCGCCTGGAGGAAGCGCTTCTTTCAAAATATGATGAGATCTTTGTCCTGCGCGACGGCAGGCTGACGGAGCGGGGAACGTTCGATCAGCTGATGGACGGAAAAGGATATTTTTACTCTCTTTATACCATCGGAAATGTGTGATTGATGAAAAAAGGCTGACGCTTCTTCGTGGGGGAGCGTCGGCCTTTTGTAGTTTGCCCGCCATACCTGCAATGGTCCCGTGGTCGGGAGGTATTGCGTTTGCCAGCCGCATTCATTCCAAATTCCTTTTTGCGTCCACTTTCAGGCAACGGCTGGAACGAATTTAGAAGAATTTCTGCTCGATCGGCTTTCGTTTCGGGCAGACGGTCTATTCGATCTCAAATTCCATGTTTGTGAATTCTTCCGAGTCAAACAGCTCGCTGATCGTGATATCCAGTCCGTTGCATATTTTTGCAATCGTGAATACGCCCGGATTCTTCGTTGAACAGTGAAGAATGTGCATCAGGGTATTCAGAGGAACCGTGGAGCGGTAAGACAGTGCGTAGTAACTCATCCGGCGTAGTTTGCAGTAATACATAATGCGGTTGGCCAGTATCTTTTGTTCGTTCACGTATTAACATCCCTTCCGTATATTTTTACGTTAAGGATATTACTTTTTTACTGGCAAGTACTTCCATATATGGAAGTATATGGAAAAACATTTTTATTTTGCCGGAAGCTGCAGCGTAAAGCAGCATCCGCCGCCGGGGGCGTCGGCCACGGTGAGGGAGCCGCCGTGGAGACGGGCCAGCTCAAGCGCGATGCTCAGTCCCAGTCCGAAGTGGGCTTTGTCGCTGCGGGAAGCGTCCGCACGGTAGAAGCGGTCGAAGATGTGGGGTTTGACGGCGTCGGGGATTCCGGGGCCCTGGTCCAGGACGCGCAGGACGAAAGCGTGGGCCGCTTCCGCACGGATCCGGATCGTTTTGCCCGCGGGAGAATAGGTCAGCGCGTTGTCCAGGAGGATAAAGGAGATCTGCTTGATCCGTTCCGCGTCGACGTGCAGGGCAGGCAGGGACTGTTTGGGCAGCTCCAGCCGCAGAGAAACGTCTTTCTGACGGCAGAGCGGTTCGTAGGTTTCATACACTTCGATCAGCAGCGTGTCCATGTCGGTCTCCGCGGCCCGCAGTTCCCAGCGTTTGGCATCGGCGGAGGCTAAGAGCAGCATATCGTCGATGAGGCGGGACATGCGGGAACATTCGCTCTCAAACGTATCCAGGATCGATGCGGGGAGAGAGGGAGCGGCGTCCGGATCTTTGGCGGGGCGGTCCGCAGCGCCGGACGTCTGGGCGATCCGCAGCGCGGCGGCTCCCGACTGCAGAACGGCCAGGGGAGAACGCAGTTCGTGGGACGCGGCGGCGATGAATTCCGCCTGCCTGCGCCTGCTTTCCGCCACCGGTTTTAAGGACCAGCCGACGAACTGCCGGCTGATAAGGAAAAGCGCCGCGATGCCTAAGATTTCCAGCAGGCATAGCTGGAGAATCGACCGGCGCAGGGCGAGCAGGAGCGGGGGACGGTACATGATCAGACATAGGCTGCGCACCATAGTCCCGCGGGTCAAAACCAGCATCTTGGCGTGGTAGGTCTCACCGGCCGCGCCCTCCAGATAAAACAGAGAGCTGCTGACGGAGGAGGCGGAGATAGGAGGCGAAGCGGAACGGATCCCCTCGGCCGCGGCCAGTTCTTTGGCCTTTTGGATCAATTCCTGGCGGCTGGTCGGCGCGGACCAGGAGCCGGGATAAAGAAGAGCCGTACCGTTTTCTTCGATATGAATGATAGCCTGATGGGCGGCTTCCGTCTGAGCCAGAAAGCTCTGGGAGATCATCGTATCGGACTGCAGACGGGTCGTCAGGGAAGTGAACAGTTCATAAAAATTGTCTGCCTGGCGCTGTCTGGTTTCCTGGAGCCGTATGATAAAAAAACTGATCATGACCAATGTGAGGATCAGGGATGTGGTAACGGTATAAAGTCCGGTCAGACGGCGGCGCAGCAGGACTAGGGACGTGTCCCCCAGGCCGGCGTTTTTATCATTTTTTTTCATGGGAATCCCTCGTTGGATGGTTTGGCGGCAGGAAGCGCGATCGGATCGGTCCGCGCATCCTGCCGGTTATTGCTGGACGGTCCTGTAAAGCGGGCGGCAAGGCTGTCTCACCCTTTTCTGGCGGGAGCGTCCGCGGCTGCCTCCAGCTGGTAGCCTACGCCGTGGATCGTCGTCAGTTTCACCGGAGCGTGCAGGGAGGCCAGACGGCGGCGCAGGAAATAGATGTAATTGTCCAGGTTCCCGTCCTCTACTTCGGCGGCGGAGCCCCAGACATAGGAAAGGATGCGGGCACGGGGCAGGGTCTGGCCGGGATTGCGCAGGAAGCATTCCAAAAGGGAAGATTCCCGCCGGGACAGGTTCAGAGAAGCGTCCCCGTAGGTGAGCAGACGTTTCTCCGGTTCCAGGGAAAGTCCGAACGCCGCCGGTCGCGCCGGGTCCCGCATCCGGCCAGGTCTTCGGGTGACGGCGCGGATCCGTGCCATCAGCTCCTCCACGGCGAAGGGTTTCACCAGATAATCGTCGGCGCCCGCGTCCAGTCCGTCCACCCGGTCGCCCAGTCCGTTCAGGGCCGTCGCCAGGATCACGGGCGTCTCGACGCCCTGCCGCCGCAGGCTCTGCAGCATGGTCAGGCCGTCGATCTGCGGGAGCATCCGGTCTAAGAGGATCACGTCGTAGGCCTGGGTCCGGGCGGCGAAGAGGCCGTCGTCGCCGCTGTGGCAGCATTCCGTTTCGTAGCCGTTTGCCTGAAGCGCCAGGCAGATGTTCCGGCAGAGATCTTTATCGTCTTCGATCATTAAGATGCGCATGGTTTCGTTCCTTTCTTTCCGAATGCGGCGTCCGGGCGGTTATGCCTCTGTATGAATGGGGGCAGCCGCCGCAGGTCGCCGGTTTCCGCGGGCTTTCCGCGCGTACTTTTAGTTTAACATAGAAATCTCTAATAAGTCTCTAAAAACTTTTTTCTCTTTCCAGTATTTTTAGAGAATCCCCTGGTAAAATCGGAGACAGTAAAGACGAGGAGGTAAATTATGAAACATCGGAACGTAATAGCGGCGGTACTGGCGGCAAGCCTGGGGATCGGTCTTCTGGGCGGCTGCGGCGGAAAAAACGGCGGTTCGGGTACGGACGGTTCCACGGTCGGAACAGAGACCATGGGAGGAACCGGCGGAGCGGGAAACGCGTCCGGAAACAGTGACGGCACGAAAGGGACGGATCCCGCGGGAAGCGGCGGCGGAAGCCCTGGCGGCGCGTCGGAGGTTTCCGTGCCCATGGGACGCTATGTGGAGCAGGAGATGGAACTGCCGGAGGGGATCGACGAGCTGCAGTTTGCGTCCTTTTTCCGCGGAAAGGACGGGACGCTGGAACTGTACGTGAACACTTCTTATGACGAAGATGTGCCGCAGAACCGGCAGTCCATACGGTGCGTCTACGACGGAACGGCCTGGACGGAGGATACGCGCTGGCGGAGCTGGTACACGGAGAAGATGGGCCTGGGAGAGACGGCGTCGGTTCCCTCCCGGATCCTCTGCGGGCAGGACGGAAACTATTACATGACGGTCATGGACGATTCCTACCGGTGCCATCTGTACCGAATCGGCGAGGACGGCGGTCTGGAGGAACTTTTGGAGGATGTTTTTAAGCCGGCGGCCGGACAGAGCTACGGCCTGATCCCCGGCAAGATCGACGTGACCGCGGACGGCCGGATCCTGGTCCACGATAACAGCCAGGTCGTCTGTTACCGTGCGGACGGCGTAAGGCTCTTCAGCATGGAGAAAGAATCGTCGGCGGCGTCGGAATACAGCGTCGGCTATATCGAGGGAGAGGAATTCGTCACGTTCGGGAAAGACGGCATCGTCCGGTACAGTCTGGCGGACGGGCATTCGGTTGGTTCCGTGGCCTGCGACGAGGCCCTGCGGAACGCCTACGGGGAGAATGAGGTGCTGTTCGGAGACGGGAGCGGAGGCGTTTACCTGGCCAGCATGGCCGGCCTGTCCCATGTGAGCGCCGGGGGCAGCCTGTGGGAGCTGCTGATCGACGGAAAGCTCAATTCCATGGGCGTAAGGAATCTGTATCTGAACGCCTTTGTCCAGGGCGAGGGGCAGGAGTATTACGCGGTGTTCCGCAAGAGCGCCGGATTTACGGTGAGCCGGTTCGTCTTTGATCCCAATGTGACCGCGACCCCGCAGATCACGCTGACCATCTACGGGCTGAAAGACAACAGCACGGTCAGCCAGGCGGCCGCCGTGTTCCAGAAAGCCCATCCGGATGTGCTGGTGGATGTGCGGACGGCGTCGGATACCTCCTACGGCGACGTGTCAGAGGAGACGATCCGGGCCCTGAATACGGAAATCCTGAACGGAAAAGGGGCGGACGTGCTGATCCTCGACGATCTGGCGGCCGATTCTTACGAGGCCAAAGGCGTGCTGATGGATCTGCGGGACGTGTTCGCCCGGATCCAGCAGGAGTCCCCGATCCTTGAGAGCGTGCTTTCGGGCTTTACGAAAGCGGACGGCGCGATCTATCAGATGCCGGTCCGGATCCGCGTGCCGGTTGTCGTGGGGAGCGCGGAAGCGGTGGAGGCCTGGAGGACGCTGGAGGGACTTAGGGATTACCGGTCCGACCAGCCGCTGGTATGGGCGAGTACCTATGAAAACCTGCTGCGGAGCGTGGCGATGTTCCATTACCGGGAACTGTTCGGGGAGGACGGCTGCAGTCTGGACCATGACACGCTGCTTTTGTACCTGGAGGCGGTGAAAGCCATGAGCGACGCCAGCGGCGCAAAAGAGAGCTTCAGCGAAGAGGAACTGAGCAAATATCATGTCACGAATACGGTATCTGCTTACGGAACGGGTAATTCGGGCATCTATTTTGACGCGGGAAAATGCGGCAGCGGCGTGGAGAGTCTGTCGTCGGTGGACGATTACGGATATCTGGAAGTATTTCAGGAGAATCATCCGGACGCGGAGGAGGAGAACGTCGGCGGCGTGTATTTCCCGGCCGTGCGGATCGGGGTCAACCAGGCCACGGCCTACCCGGAGCTGGCGCAGGAATTTATCCGGTGCATTTTTTCCACCGAGATACAAAAGGAGAGCTTCCGGGACGGTTTCCCGGTGGGAACGGAGGCGCTGGATCTCTGGCGGCAGAAAGAGAGCAGCAATAATGTCGTTTTCGGGACCGGTTTCCCGGAATGGAACTATTCGATCACCGCGGGAGCTCCCAGCGCGGAGGGCAGGGAAGCGTTGTTTGGGCTGGTCGGCGGCGTAACGACCGCGGTCGTCAAGGATGAGACGCTGGTGCAGATGATCGTGAACAATTCGCTGGATTATCTGGCGGGCAAGATCTCCGCGGAACAAGCGGCCTCGGCCATCGAGCAGCAGGTACGGATCTACCAGGCGGAGAAAGGATGAGAAGAAAGAAATCCTCGGACATTGCCGGGAGGCAGAGGCGCGCGGCGTGGTTCTTTCTGGCTCCCAGCCTGGCGGGCGTGGCGCTGTTTACCGGGATCCCGTTCGCCGACGTGGTGCGCCGGTCGTTTCTGGACCCGCTGGGGCGGGAACCGGTGGGGCTGGCCAATTATGCGGCGGTCTGGTCCAATACGGCGTTCCGGCTGGCGTTCGCCAATACGGCCCGCTTCCTGGCGGTCTGCGTCCCGCTGCTGATGCTGGTCTCCCTGGTCCTGGCGCTGCTGGTCTTTAACCGGGACGGGAAAGGGAGCTTTTACAAGACTTCCCTGGTGCTGCCGATGGTCATACCGGTGGCCGCCATGGTCCTGGTCTGGAAGATCGTTCTCTGCCCGGACGGGGTGCTGAACCAGCTGCTGGGGTGGCTGGACGGTCTGGCGGGCCGGATCGGGGCGGGCGGCGCGTATGGGGCGGCGGGAATTGCCGCGGCGGGGATGGACCGTACAGGGAGCCTGGCGGCCGCTGCGGACACGGTCGGGGACATGGCGGCGCAGGTTACCAAAAAATGGGATACGGACTGGGTCAATGGCCCCACCGCGTTCCCGGTGCTGGTTGTAACCTATATATGGAAAAATGCAGGTTACGACCTGCTGATCTGGACGGCAGGCCTGGCCTCGATTTCGGAAAGCCTCTATGACGCCGCCCGCGTGGACGGGGCCGGGTTCTGGCAGCGGCTCAGGTATATCACGCTGCCGGGGATCGCCGGGACGGGCGGACTCGTGCTGATTTTGTCCGTGGTCAATTCGTTCCGGGTTTATCGGGAAGCCTACCTGCTGGCGGGTTCTTATCCCGACACTTCCATCTATATGGCGCCGCATCTGTTCAGCCACTGGTTCCTGACCCTGGACGTCCAGAATATGTGTACCGCCGCC